>VAZQ01000315.1 GCA_005883115.1 Alphaproteobacteria bacterium
AGATTGCAGACCCGATGGCTTTCCCACCCACCGATCTCGATATCGCGGAAGGCGATGCGCCCACGCGCCGGACGGTGCATGCCGGCGATGGCGCGAATGAGCGAGGTCTTGCCGGCTCCGTTCGCCCCGACGATGGCAACGACCGCCCCCTCGCCGATCTCGAGCGACACGTCGTCGAGCGCCTGCGCGTCGCCGTGAAAGACATCGAGGTTGTCGACGCGCAGCATCAGTCGACTGCCTCCGCGCCGAGATAGGACTGCACCACCGCGGGTTCGCGCACGACGGCCTCGGGCGCGCCCTCCGCGATCGCCGCGCCGTGATGCAGCACCAGCACGCGGGCGGCGAGCGCCATCACCGCGCGCATGACGTGTTCGATCAGAAGGATGGTAAGCCCGGTCTCACGGTTGAGCGTGGTGAGGACGGGAGCTTCGGGTCGGTGGCGAGCGCGCGCGCAACCTCGAGGCGCTTGCGATCCGGCAGCGTCAGCGCCGAGGCCGGCTGGTGACGCTTGCCGAACAGATCGAGCTGCTTGAGCACCTCGTGCGCGCGCCGGCGCGCCAGCGCGGGATCGTGCCGATGTAGCATCGCGCCGATGGCGACATTGTCTTCGACCGAAAGCGCGGGGAACGGTCGCACCAACTGGAACGTGCGGCCGATGCCGCGGCGGCAGATCTCGTCGGGCGTAAGTCCCTCGATGCGTTCACCGGCAAAGGCGATGGAGCCGCGGTCGGGCGCCGACATGCCGGCGATGATGTTGAACAGCGTGGTCTTGCCGGCACCGTTGGGGCCGATGACCGCGAAGATCGAGCCCTGCGCCACGCGAAAGCTCACATTATCGACCGCAAGCAGGCCGCGAAAGCGCTTGCTGACCGCGTCGATCGACAGAAGCGCGCTCATGATCGCCGCACCGTCACGCCGAGCTTGCCGGCGAGCCATGGCCATACGCCCTCCGGCAGCGCCATCACGACCACGAGCAGGCAGAGTCCGTAAAAGACCTGCTTGGCGCCGGGTGCATCGAGGCCGAGCGCGGTCAAGATTTCCTGCATGCTCTCAGACAGGCCGGTCAGCAGAAACGCACCGATGAGCGGGCCGAACAGGGTACCGATGCCGCCGATGATCGGTCCCAGGATCAGCTCGATCGAGCGCGAAATGTGAAACACCTGCTCGGGAAACAGATTGTTGTAGTAGAACGCGAAGAACACGCCGGCGACTGCGGTCATCCCGGCGGATATGACGACCGCGTACATCTTGTAGCGAAACGTGTTGATGCCGAGCGAGCGCGCGGCAACCTCGTCCTCGCGGATCGCCTGCCA
This sequence comes from Alphaproteobacteria bacterium, assembly GCA_005883115.1. Taxonomy (GTDB): domain Bacteria; phylum Pseudomonadota; class Alphaproteobacteria; order Rhizobiales; family Xanthobacteraceae; genus VAZQ01. The sequence continues at coordinate 1,314 of VAZQ01000315.1, forward strand.
GTAATAGCCGACGCGGCTCCTGAGCAGAACGTGGCAAAGCCCGAATGCCGCGACGGTAAGCGCGAGCATCACATAGTAGAACATCGTCGGATTGCCGCGCAGGTTCCAAAGATCGTTGCGGGTGTAGTTGGCGACCGGCAGGAAGAAGCCGCTCGACCCGCCGACCCATCCGAAGTGATCGAAGCCGATGCGCGCGAACTCGGCGAAGGCGATGGTGAGGATTGCGAAATAGACGCCGCCCACGCCGAAGCGGAAGGCGAGGAAGCCGATGACGGCACCGCATGCCACCGCGATCGCGATCGCCGCAGCCAATCCGATCCAGGGCCCGAGGCCGAAATGGACATAGAGCGCCGCGGCCGCGTAGCCGCCGAGCCCGACATAGATGGAGTGGACGAGAGAGAGTTGGCCGGCCAAGCCCATCATCACGTTACACGCCGGTATAGGCGAAATAGAGAATGATGATGAGAACAGTGAGCAGATAATCGTTGGCCAGCCAGGGAACGGCGAGTAGCGCGGCGAGCAACGCCAGCAGTCCGACGAGACCGCGAAGCGGGACCCCCTCGAGCAGCCGGCGCATCATGCGCGCCTCCCCAGAATCCCCTGCGGTCGGAACAGCAGCACCAGCACGAGCAGGCCGAAGGAGAACATGCTCTTGGCCGAGGGCGTGAAGAACAGGCCGGCCATCGCCTCGGTGAGCCCGATGAGCACGCCGCCGAGCAGCGCGCCCGGCATCGAGCCGAGCCCCCCGGTGATGACGATGATGAAGGCAAGCAGCGTCAAGGCGGGCCCCAGCGCCGGCGTCACGTCGACCAGCAGCACCAGCATCGCGCCCGCGGCCCCCACACAAGCGGCGCCGAGACCGAACGTGAGCGCATAGAGGCGCTTGACGTCGAGCCCCACCACCAGCGCGCCGGTATAGTTGTCGGCACAAGCACGGATCGCCTTGCCGAGCGGCACAAAGCGAAAAAAGCCGAATAGCGCGGCGGTGATCACGACCGTCGCCGCACCGGCATATACTTTGGTCGCGTCGATGATCAGCGGTCCGACCAGGAAGCTGTCGAACGAATAGGACGTCTGGACGTTGCGGGCATCGGGTCCGAACACGATCAGCAGAACGTTGGTGATGATGATCGCGACCGCGACCAGCAAGATGAACTGGCTGTACTCGGGCCGGGTGATGAACGGATTGATGATGCCGGCCTGCATTGCATAGCCGAGCGCGAACAGCACGCCCGCCAGCGGAACGACCATCACCAATGGGTCGAGCCCGAGACCGCTGAACAGCACGATGGCGAGGTACATGGCGATGGTCATCATCTCGCCATGGGCGAAATTGACGACGCGCACCACGCCGAAAATGACCGAGAGACCCAGCGCCATCAGGCCGTAGACGAGGCCGGTCAAAACACCGCTGACCGCGACGTTGAAATAGATCTCTGCGGCCACCGATCGGTCCTGCCCTAAGGGCGTCCCACGCCCGTCCCATAGCCCGCGAAGACGGGCGTTAAAAGCCCTTACGGCAAGGCTCCGCCCCGCTGCCGCGGCCGGCGCAGGATCAGCGAGCGAGCACCTCAGCCGCGCCGGTCGTACGGGCTCATCGGCAATTCGGGCTTGGCGTTCGACGCGGTCTTTGGAGCGATCGTGAGGAGCTTGCCGCCGCGGTTCTGAATCGCGGCATTCTTGAGCTTGTCGTTCTGACCCTTGTCGTTGAACTGGATGCCGGGACCAATGCTCACATTGTCGGTGATGTTGGTGGTGCGGATCGCGTCCGCGAGCGCCTTCGGGTCGCTCGAGCGCGCGCGCTTGTAGGCATCCGCCGCAACCAGCAACGCTTCGAACGTGAACACATGATTGGTGTTCATGTTGATGCCCGGATAGGCCTTGGCGAGCGCGCCTTCGAGTTGCTGCGCCAATTTCTTGTTCGGGTCGTACCATGGCACGAAGCTCATCGGCCCGTCGGACAGCTTGCCCAACGTCTTGAGGTATTGGTCCTCGTACCAGCCCGGCCCCATGCTGAGCACGACCGTCGGCGACCAGCGCTGCTTGACCAGCTCGCGCGTGATCAGCATCGCGTCGTTAAGCCGGCTGACCATGAGCAACGCGTCGGCCCCGGTCGCTTTGGCCTTGGCCACTTCCACCGACAGGTCGCGCGCCGTCGCGTCGTAGGCGATCTGCTCGACGATCTTGTAGGGCATGTTGAAGCGGGGCAGCACGGCATTGATGCCCTGCTGCATCGAGGTGCCGAAGGTGTCATTCACATGCATGAACACGACCGACTTCGGCGCCACCCCGGTCGCGTCGAACAATTCCTTCTGGTTGGCGAAGGCGTCGCTGAGGATCATGGGTGCGGTCGGGAAATTGCGGAACACGAATTTGTAGCCCTGCTCGGTGATCGGCGGCGCCGCCGCGATGTTGATGACAAAGGGAATGCCCTTCTGCTCGGCAACCTGCGCGATGGCCGTCGATTGTCCGGAATCGAAGGCGCCGACCAAAAGCTGCGCACCGTCATTGATCAGCTTTTCCGCTCGCGCTCGCGCCACCTCGACGTTGGTTTCGGTGTCCGCGTTCATGATCGCGAGCTCCGGCAGGCCGAGCGCCTTGAAGATCGGCGGCGCAAGCTCGACCCCGCGCTGACAATCCTGCCCGATCCCCGCCTGCGCACCCGAGCGCGGCAACAGAACGCCGACCTTGAGCGGGCCGCTCTGCGCTCGGACGACGTCGAACGCTGTGCCGGTCGCTGCGAGCAATCCGGCGGCGCCGGCGCCAGCGGCGAAGCTGCGGCGGGTGACGCGGGCGCAATTGATTGGTGATGTACGGCGCATTGTTCTCCTCCCAGGTGTTGGCCGTCGCATCTGGGTTTGTCTTATAGTTCCCTTTCCGATGCAATGGGCCATCGCGGCGCGGTTGAACCATCCTTGGTTCACATCAAGCAACGGGCTGATGTCGTTGCCGGGCTCGACCCCCGCGCATGACGCGGACCAAAGAGTCATTCAAACTCGCGAGAAGGCGCGCATGGAAGCAGCACCTGTCCTTATCGAGCGGCGCGAAGGCTATCGCGTCGTCACGCTCAACCGGCCGCGGCACCTCAACGCATTTACCGAGGCCATGCATCAGCACCTCAAGCGCGCGCTCGCCGAGGCGGAGGACGACGGCGACTGCCGCGCGCTCTTGCTCACTGGCGCCGGTCGCGCGTTCTGCGCCGGGCAGGATTTGCACGAGCGGGTGGACAAGGACGGCAAAGCCATCGTGCTCGGAAGCGCGCTCGACACCTATTACAATCCGCTCGTGCGCAGGCTGCGCGCATTGCCGTTTCCGGTCGTCGCCGCGGTCAACGGGATTGCCGCCGGCGCCGGCGCCAACATCGCGCTCGGCTGCGACATCGTCTTCGCGGCGCGTTCCGCGAGCTTCGTTCAGGCGTTCGCGAAGATCGGGCTCATTCCCGATTGCGGCGGCACGTGGCTGCTGCCGCGGCTTATTGGTCCCGCCCGCGCGCGCCCCCTCGCGTTCACGGCCGAGCCGCTTTCCGCCGACAAGGCGGAAGCATGGGGCCTGATTTGGAAAGCGCTCGATGACGCCGAGCTGATGCCGCAAGCCCACGCGCTGTGCGCGCGCTTCACCGCCGCGCCGTCCGTCGCGCTCGCGCTGATCAAGCGCGTCCTCGATCAATCCTGGAGTAATGATCTCGATACCCAGCTCGAGCTCGAGCGCGACTCACAACACGAGGCAAGTCTTTCGCCCGATTATGACGAAGGCGTGCATGCGTTCCTGCAAAAGCGGCCCGCCGTTTTCACCGGCCGCCGCGCGATGTAGCAGAGGCCCGGTTTCCGTTCATTCCCGCGCAAGCGGGAATCCAGCGGCCACAGACCGCGGCTCTGG
>VAZQ01000316.1 GCA_005883115.1 Alphaproteobacteria bacterium
CAAGCCGCGCAATCCCGACTACGTTGCAAAACTGCTCAAGGAGCTATCGCTGTGGGACAAGAAGGACAGCAAGATCATGACGCTGTCCGGCGGCATGAAGCGCAGAGTGCTGATCGCCAAGGCACTCGCGCACGAGCCGCAGATCCTGTTTCTGGACGAACCCACGGCCGGCGTCGACGTCGAGCTGCGCAAGGACATGTGGGATATCGTGCGCGCGCTCCGGGCGGGCGGCGTAACGATTATCCTGACGACGCACTACATCGACGAAGCCGAAGAGATGGCCGATCGCATCGGCGTGATGCACAAGGGAAAAATCATTCTGGTCGAGGACAAGGCCGAACTGATGCGCAAGCTCGGCAAAAAGCAATTGACGCTGCACCTGCAGAAACGGCTCGACGCGCTGCCGGAGGCGCTCGCAGGATATCGACTAACGCTCGCGCCGGGAGGCGGCGAGATCATTTACACCTACGATACCCAGGGCGAACGCACCGGCATCACCGCCTTGCTCAAGGACCTCAATCTGGCCGGCATCCGGTTCCGCGACCTGCAGACGACGCAAAGCTCGTTGGAAGATATTTTCGTCCACCTGGTGAGACAGCGATGATGAACTTCAGGGCCGTGCACGCGATCTACGCGTTCGAGATGGCGCGTACCGGACGCACGCTGCTGCAGAGTATCGTGTCGCCCGTGGTTTCCACCTCACTCTACTTCGTGGTGTTCGGCGCGGCGATCGGCTCGCGAATCAGCGAAATCGAGGGCGTCACCTACGGCGCCTTCATCGTGCCGGGACTGATCATGCTCATGCTGCTGACGCAGAGCGTCATGAATGCATCGTTCGGCATTTACTTTCCTAGGTTCACGGGCACTATCTATGAAATCCTCTCGGCGCCCGTCTCGCCGTTCGAGATCGTACTCGGCTATGTCGGGGCCGCGGCCACCAAATCGGTGATCCTCGGGCTGGTCGTGCTGGCGACATCCGCGCTGCTCATACCGCTGCAGATCGCTCATCCGGTCTGGATGATCGCATTCCTTATTCTGACCGCCGTGAGCTTCAGCCTGTTCGGCTTCATCCTTGGCTTGTGGGCGGACGGATTCGAGAAGCTGCAGGTCGTGCCGCTGTTGATCATCACGCCGCTCACCTTTCTGGGCGGCACGTTTTATTCGGTCAACGTATTGCCCCCAGCTTGGCAGACGGTCGTGTTGTGCAATCCGGTTCTTTATCTGATCAGCGGCTTTCGCTGGAGCTTCTTCGAGACCGCCGATGTGAGCGTAGGCCTCAGCCTGGCGATGACTGTCTTTTTCCTGGCCATCTGCATGACGACGGTCTGGTGGATTTTCAAGACCGGCTATCGACTCAAGAACTGACGGCTCGCGGTCCCAGACGACTCAGGCGGCTGCGCTCATGGACGAGCGGAACGCCCAGCGCGTGAAATAAGCCTCCACATAGGCGAACACGGCATACATCGCGATGCCTTCCACCGCCAAGCCGATCAGGCAGGCGAAGACGAGCGGCATCTGAAAGTTCGATCCCGCCAGCACCATGAGGTGTCCGAGCCCGGAATTGGCGCCGATGGTCTCCGACATCACGGCGCCGACGAAGGCGAGCGTGATTGCGATCTTGAGCGAGCCGAATAGATAGGGCTGCGTGCGCGGGATCCCAACCTTGAGCATGATGTCGAGTTTCTTCGCGCCAAGCGCGCGCAACACGTCCTCGAGCTCCGGCTCCATGGTGGCAAGTCCGGTCGCAACATTCACCACGATCGGAAAGAACGAGATCAAGAATGCGGTGAGCACCGCCGGCACGACGCCGATACCGAACCAGATGATCAGGATCGGCACCACCGCCACCTTGGGAATCGAGTTGAAGCCGATCATCACGGGATAGAGGCCGCGATAGATCGTACGCGACCAACCGACGATAATGCCGAGCACGATGCCGAACGCGACCGCAAGGGCAAAGCCGGCGAGCGTCGTCCAGAGGGTGACGACACCGTTCTTCGCGAGCGGCAGCGAATACTGGGCGATCGCTTGAAATATCTGCGACGGCGCGGGCAGCACAAACGTGTCGACTTTGAAGATGCGACAGACAAGTTCCCACAGTACAAATATGCCGATGGTGAACAGCCATGGCGAAAGCCTTTCCAGATTTGTGTTCATGGTCATCCCAAATTTGCGCGCGCGATCATGCCTTGCGCACCTCGGCAATCTTGGCCCGCAGCTCGTGCACGATGTCGGTGAAGCGTGGCTCGAAGCAGATGTCGAGATCGCGCGGCCGCGGCAGATCGATCGTCTTCGTCATAACAATGCGGCCGGGACGCGCGCTCATCACGTGAACATTGTCGGCAAGAAACGTCGCTTCGCGTAGGTCATGCGTGACCAAGATCACCGTGAAGCCAAGCTTCTGCCAGAGATCGCGCAGCACGCACCATAGTTCTTCGCGGGTAAACGCATCGAGCGCGGCAAAAGGCTCATCCAGCATCAACAATGCCGGCTGATGGATCAGCGCACGGCAGAGCGAGACGCGCTGCTGCATGCCGCCGGATAGCTCCCAGGGAAAGCGCTCGCCGAAGCCTTCGAGGCCTACGGTCTTCAGTAGTGCGTCGGCTTGCTTGCGGTACTGGGCCTTCTCGTGTCGAAATTTGCGGCGATGCGGCTCCACGATCTCGAGCGGAAGCAGCACGTTGTTGATGACCTTGCGCCAGGGCAGGAGGTTGGGATTCTGGAAAGCCATGCCGACGATCTTGACCGGGCCGCGCACCTTGTCACCGAAGATCACGATCTCGCCGTTATCGGGGGAGATGAGGCCGGTCACGAGTTTCGTCAAGGATGACTTGCCGCAACCCGAAGGGCCCACCACGGCGGCGAATTCACCGCGGCGCACATTCAGACTCGTATCCTTGAGGGCGAGCACACCGCCCGCCGCACCGCGATAGGTCAGTGTGACATTGCCAATGTCGACGGAGGCGGTCATGAAACCTCTCCGGCGTCATCGCCCGCGCAGGCGGGCGATCCCGTGCTCACGATTTTGTGTCGCTCGCAGGACCAAGATTACTGAATGTGCCGCGTGGGAGGCACAAGAATGGAGAAACTCCCTCTGTGGCTCACAGCTTTCGTTCGGAGGCCGGCGGCAGATACTCGCTGGTGAAGATGTCCTCGGCCGTCGGTCGCTTTTTGAAGTCGTAGGTCAGCGCGATCTGGTCGATCGATTTGGCGAGCCGCGCCATGTCGACACCTCCAAAACCATTGGCCTTCACCCACGGCGTCACGAAGTTGTCGCGCAGCGACATTTTCAGCCGGTCGAGCTCGATCTTCGCATCGGCGGTCTCGTTGCGCGCCATCACCGATTTGATGGCTGTGTCCGGGTCCTTGATCGTGTCGAGCACGCCCTTGATCGTGCCGCGCACGAAGCTTGCCACGACTTTCGGATTGGCTTTGGCATAGTCCGGATTGACCATGATGGCATTGCCGTAGAGCACGAGACCGTAGTCGGCCATCAGCATCGTCTTGA
>VAZQ01000317.1 GCA_005883115.1 Alphaproteobacteria bacterium
TACTCAATCCCCACCATTTTCGCGAACGTTGCTAACGACTGGCGCCTGGCGCGCGAGGAGATCTTTGGCCCCGTGCTTGTCGCCATTCCTTGGACCGACGAAGCGGACGCGATTCGCATGGCGAATGACAGCCATTACGGGCTCGCCGCCTACGTCTGGTCTCATGACCTCGGCCGGGCTCTGCGCGCGGCACACGCGATCGAGGCTGGTTGGGTTCAGGTGAACCAGGGCCTCGGTCAGAGCCCAGGTCACTCGTACGGCGGTTACAAAGAAAGCGGCATCGGCCGCGAGTTCTCCCTCGAAGGCATGCTCGAGAGCTACACGCAGAGGAAGAACGTCACGATCAATCTGACGCATTAAAAAAGCGCGCGCGAACGCCAGACGATCGCGACCGAAAGTTACTTTGACTTTTGAGCCTTGACTCCGGGTTTGACACGTGGCGGGCACGAATAAGAACAACGCGCCGCCGTCGGTGCTGGCTATCGGCTGCTCGCCCGGATCACTATGGCGCTCGGTCCCCCGTAAGGACCTAAATTTCCACTTCCCGACCGACCTCAATGGAGTTGTCCGTCGGGATCAGGAACAGATCCACGGCCCGGACCGAATTGCGCAGCATGAAAGCGAATAGCATGACTCGTGCGTATGAAAGGATGCTCTGGGAGCGGTCGTGTCTCAGTTTGATTGTGGCGGCTAGTCGCCGGTAGGGGCAATCCGAAATTCAACCACCTCGGGCAAGCCGCGCAAATGCACGGCCAGTCTCTCGCCGTTTTTGCGATCTTGGCTCTTAATCGTCATCCGATATTCGAATTGCTGGCCGCCCTCGATCAGACAACAGGACAAATTGGCAATAGTGAACCCGTGACCGCCGATAAGCTTGCGAAGCTCATCCTCAGCCATCACGCGATCGCGCTGGAACCGCAGCATGTGGTGGGCGTAGAACTCGCTCGGCAGTCTCGCCTCGATAAACCGAAATACCGCCAGCACGATCAGCGTGGCCGCCGCGCCGACAAGGGCCGCGAACCAAAAGCCAATTCCGATCAGGATGCCAATAGCAGCTGTTACCCATATCGAGGCGGCGGTCGTCAATCCGCGTACTGTTAAGCCCTCTTTGAAGATTACGCCCGCCCCAAGAAAGCCGATCCCAGTCATGATGCCTTGCGCCATCCGAGTAGGATCGGTCCGGATGGCCTCATGGGCCACTTCGGTCATCCACTGGTTTTGGTAGACCGTGACGATCATGAGGACCGCAGACGCTATGCAGACGAGAGCGTGAGTGCGGAAGCCGGCAGGCCGGCCGTGGAATGTGCGCTCAAAACCGATCATTGCGCCGATGGCGAGCGCGCCTGGCACCCTGCCAATGATTACAAGGTCATCATGACCCATGAGCGCAGCCTTGCTTGCCAAGCTTACCGCTAAGCATTACTCTATGACAATGCCCCGAGGACCAAAAGGCGAAAATGGCAGAGACCTCGATCAATATCATTGACGCCCTCCGGGGGCAGGAAGCCCAACTGAGACGGCTGCTTGCTCAGAAGGTATTGATCAGCGAGGCCCCAAGACCCCAACTCTCTGAGATAGAAGCGCAAGTGACGGAGCTTAAGCGCCTGCTCAATGAGCTTGAGAAGGTCATTCAAGACCGGCTTAAAGCGAGGCCATAAATAAATGCCCCGAGGTCCAAAAGGCGAGCGCCGTCCCCGCGACGTGATCGGCAACGCCGTCCACGTCATGCGGATCGCGACTAGCCAAATTACCGATGACGTGCCGACTCCCGAATCTGGGGGAAAAGACCCTGCCGCCGTGGCGCTCGGCCGGAGGGGCGGGAAGGCGCGGGCGGCAGGGCTATCTGCTAAGCGGCGGAAAGAGATAGCTAAAATAGCAGCCAAAAAGCGGTGGAAATAATCAACTTTTTTGAGGACTCAGCGATCTCTCAACAAGGACGCTCCGATCCATCGCGCCATCCAGCACATGGGCCGCATCGTATCTGCACCCGTCCTCGGCGGCCTTCATCACCACTATTGCCGAATCTAGTTTTCAGTACACACACCACACAGGAAGTCCACGAGGGCGGCGGGCTCGCATACACCGGCTTACGGTATGTCTTGGGAGCGCACGATAAGGATCGATCGTCCATCATATGTGCCCTCATCGTGACCTTCGGCGTCAAATTTCTTGCTTGCTGCGGCTTCGATTTTTGTGCGGTTCGCATCGAATATGCCGATTGCGGCTGGCACATCCTGCGGATGCGTCGGATCAAGCTGCCAAAGGGCCTCGTACGTCACGAAGACCCGCACTGGCTCGATAGGTCGTGCCTTGTTCGTCATCCAAAAGCCAATGGCTCGTCGGCGATCATTCGGCAAGCCGATCCCGCCTGTCCCTGTAAGCGGCATTCTTGACCGCTCCCCGGCCGTGAAGGCACCCAGAGAACAAGTAAAGAGAACTAGAAATCAAGGTCTGCGTCCTTCAGTCTACCGCGCTTTTTTGTCCTTTTCGGACGCCACCTGGGTTGCGCTCTCGCATCCGGCGATGAGCACCATCATGGTTGGCGTGGTGGCGCCACTTGATGCACTCGACGCGCAACACATCGAGCTTGCCCTCGATAGTCGCCGAAGGTGTGGTACAAGCGCGCCATCTTCGCATCATACGCGCCAGCAGTCAGGACGCGCTCTACGGCAACCCCGGCTAACTCGGACTTGCCCGTCGAAGGTTGCCATCGTGCCCCAAACCCCTCCAGCACGATCCGCGCCACCTATGGATCTCTCTGTTGAAGCTACTGATCAGCGAGACCGGTCGCTGCCCGTCGTCGGCTTCAAAGGCACGTCCGAAGAGATCGAGCGACAGTGGTACGAGCAGGTCTATCGCGGCCAGGGAGACAGCATGGCGCAACTTACCTGGCGCGCGGTGCTGATTGGCTCATGCCTGGGAGGCGTGTTGTCGCTTACCAATCTCTACATCGGTCTCAAGGCCGGCTGGGGCTTCGGCGTCGCCATTACGGCCAGCATCTTGTCTTATGCAATCTGGACGAGCTTGCTCAAAGTCGGCCTCGCGCGCACGCCGATGACCATCCTTGAGAACAACTGCATGCAGTCGACGGCCAGTTCCGCTGGCTACTCCACCGGCGGCACCCTGGTCTCGGCCTTCGCG
>VAZQ01000318.1:0-320 GCA_005883115.1 Alphaproteobacteria bacterium
CGAGCCATTTGATCTTCTTTTCGTCGATGAGGTAATCGACCACCTCAGGCTTCGGACCGGGGTGTCGATCGAAGTACATGACGTCGTCGCGGGTAGGCTTGGTCCAGTTGTACTGGTCCCAGCCGGTGTAGAGGACCACGACGTCGCCTTCGCGGATCTCCTCACCGCGCGGCACGCAGCCGAGCACCTCGTCCAGCGAGTAGAACGCCCAGGGCCGTGTGATCGATCGCAGGTCGATCACCAGCCCCGTGCCCACCAGGTCGGCCAGCGGGATCTCAGCCAGGTGTTTGCCCGTTTCGCTGTAGTGGATTGGCGCGTCG
>VAZQ01000041.1 GCA_005883115.1 Alphaproteobacteria bacterium
GATCGGCGTGCGCATGCAGATTGGCGAAGCCCGGAAGCGCAAGCCATGCCGTTTCGCTCGCCGGTTCCGCCGGGCGGATTGTGCCGACCAGTCCGTCGCGCAAGCTCACGCTGAAGGCGCCGCTGCGATCGGGCACCGCAACCGACTTGATGATCACCTCGTCCTGCATGTTTCAATCAAGCTCAACGCGGCTGCCGCGCGGGCGTGCTCTTGGACATTTTGCTACGGCTCACAATGTAGCGGCTATCACTTTATTGACAGCTGTGCCCAAAATCGATCAGCGTCACGACATCACGGCTGACGTTCGCTGCGAAGGCGTCGATGCGTCCATGAACATTGCGCTCTGGCTAGAACGCGCCGGGAAAAGTCATCCGAACCGCCCGGCCGCCGCGCTGGGCGAACGCGTCCTCCTCGATTATGGCGCACTCGCCATACGGGCGGCGCGGCTTGCCGGGGCGTTGCGCACGCGCTGCAAGCTCGACCGCGGCGACCGCGTCGCGATCGTTGCAAAGAATTGCGTCGCCTATCTCGAAGCACTGTACGGGATTTGGCACGCCGGCCTCGCCGGAGTGCTCGTTAACGCCAAGCTGCACGGCGCGGAGGTCGGCTACATCCTCGAACATTCCGGTGCGCGCGCATGCTTCGTCTCCGCGGGCCTCGATGCGGACGTCGCGCCGTTTGCGCCGAAGTCGCTCGAGCATCTCATCGTGATCGGCAGCCCGGATTACGAGCGGTTGTTTGCAGCGGATGCGATCGCCGCGGTCCCGCGTGCAGCGGACGACTTGGCCTGGCTGTTCTACACCTCAGGAACGACTGGCCGGCCCAAGGGCGCGATGCTCACCCATCGCGTGCTGTCGGTCATGAGCCATGCCTACGCCGCCGAGGTCGATCCGATCGCGCCGGGCGATGCCATCGTGCATGCGGCACCCATGAGCCACGGCTCGGGCCTCTACATCATGGCCTACATTGCGCGACTCGGTATCCACGTCGTCCCCGAATCCGGCGCCTTCGAACCCGCCGAGGTCTTTCGCCTCTTCGATCGATGGCCCCGTGCCTCGATGTTCGCGGCACCGACCATGGTCAAGCGGCTCGTTGAGGCGGGCAGCGAGTGCGACCCGACCAATATTCGAACGATCGTCTGGGGCGGCGCGCCGATGTATGTCGAGGATGCGTTGCACGCACTCGATCGTTTCGGACCGCGGCTGGCCCAGATTTATGGCCAGGGCGAAAGCCCGATGACCATTACCATCCTCTCCAAGGAGGACATCGGCGAGCGCGCGCATCCGCGTTGGCAGGCGAGGCTCGCCTCCGCCGGCCGGCCGTTTGCTTGTGTCGAGGTGATCGTGGCGGATAGCGACGACCGCGCGCTGCCCCCCGGAGAGACGGGAGAAATTCTCTGTCGCGGGGACGTGGTGATGTCGGGCTATTGGCAGGATCCGCAAGCGTCCGCCGCCACGTTGCGCAACGGCTGGCTGCATACCGGCGATCTCGGCGCGTTCGATGCCGACGGCTACCTCACGCTCAAGGATCGATCCAAGGACGTCATCATCAGCGGCGGCTCCAACATCTATCCGCGCGAAATCGAGGAGGTGCTGCTCAGGCACCCCCGCGTGAGCGAAGTCTCTGTGATCGGACGCGCGGACCGCGAATGGGGCGAGGTCGTCGTTGCCTACGTCGTCGGCGATGCGCCTGCCGGCGAACTCAACCGGCTTTGCCTCGACGCAATTGCCCGCTTCAAGCGTCCAAAGGACTATGTCTTCATCGACGCATTGCCGAAGAACAATTACGGAAAAATTCTCAAGACCGAATTACGTGCAATGGATGCGAAGCGGATGCAGGGAAATGGTTGATCGTTTGCGAGGAAAAGTAGCGATTGTCGTCGGCGCAGGTTCGATCGGCCCGGGCTGGGGCAATGGCAAGGCGATCGCCGTCACCTTCGCTCGTGAAGGAGCGAAGGTGCTTTGCGTCGATATCGATCCGGCGGCAGCCGAAGAAACCGTCGGCATTATCAGAGGTGAGGGCGGGGAGGCGCGGCTGTTTCAGGCAGACGTCACGAAATCAGCCAATGTGGCGGCAATGACCGAGGAATGCATGAAGGCCTACGGTCGTATCGATGTGCTCGACAACAATGTAGGCATTGCCGCGGTGGGCGGCGTCGTGGAGGTGAGCGAGGAGGAGTGGGATCGCGTCATGGCGATCAACCTAAAAAGCTGCTTTTTCGCCATGAAGCACGTCATTCCGGTCATGGAAAAGCAGGGCGGTGGCTCCATCGTCAATATCTCTTCCATCGCCGGCATCCGCTACACGGGCGTTCCCCACGCCACCTATTATGCGAGCAAGGCCGCCATGAACCACCTAACCCGCACCACCGCGGTTCAATATGCGCCAAAAAGAATCCGCGTGAACGCCATCCTGCCAGGCCTGATGGAGACGCCGATGGTGCTGAAATCAGCAGGGCTCGCGGCCGCCTATGGCGGCGAAGAGGAGCTCTGGAAGGCGCGCGCCCGGCAGGTTCCCATGGGCTTCGGGGGCAATGCCTGGGATGTGGCCTATGGCGCGCTCTATCTTGCAAGCGATGAGAGCCGCTATGTCACGGGTATCCAACTCGTCGTCGATGGCGGCGTAACTCTGAAATATGCGTGAGAACGTTTCCGCGAATCAATCCACCGGATGTCGGCTCGGGATCCAAACTGAGAAAAACAAACATCTGTGTTCCGTTGTCCCCGCCCGTTGCTGCATCCACAGGAATTTGCCCGATACGTGAAATCGAAATTCGCGTTCGGCGTTGATGGTGTCGGAATGCTAGGGCGTGTACTCATAAATCGCCCATCCATGTCCGCTTTCGGGCAAACCGGACAATGAGCCGACATCGCCGAATGACCGAGTGTGACCGATGCCGTTGAAAAAGGATTTTGAGGGGGTCGCTGAGCAACATTGATTCAGGACCAAGCGCAAACGCGCAATCTTGATTCAAAAATCCATTTGCTGGGATTCGATCGTTTCAAATTCTAATTCCACAGCTTCTTTGCGGAGACTTTTTCAACAGCATCGACCCCGAGCCGACATAGGTGGGTTGGAATCCCGCAGCGCAGCAGTCTCCTGCCCTACTGAGGATGTGCTACCTTTGGCCGAAACTACCGGAGGCCTTCATGGCACAGTTGACCTATGATGAGCTTCGACTGCTTCGACAACTCGAACGGGGCGATCAGACGATCAGCGACAACCAACCTCGCGGTGGCCTCGACCGACTGGTCGATGAAGGATACGTAATCCGGAGATTGCTCAACCCATCCCAAACGGTTCACTCAATCACAGCGAAGGGCCGGGCCGCGGTGCATGAGGCCGAAGGCAACGACTAGGCCCGCCGGCACAAGTTGTCGGTAGTCACAATAATTTTTGTTGATGATGTTCCCGCGCCGCGCTTCGACGTAGTCTTCCTCCATTCCGCGCACCCTGCATGGTCGCGGTCGTCAGGGGCCGTAATCGCGGCCGCGAGCCTGCTTGTTTAATCGATTCTCAAAAGGAGGCAGCATGCGACTCAATATTACAGCGATGTCGATGGCTTCCGGCCTTTTATGGGGCGCCTCCATACTCATCATTGCGGCAGCCAACTTGATCTGGCCGAGCTACTTCTTCAGCTGTGCGGGTCCATCTTTCCTGGTTACCGTCCGGGCACCGGCATGGGCTCGGTCGTTACCGGGACGATCTATGCGCTGGTGGATGGCGTCATCGGCGGAGCGATCTTTGGGTGGCTCTACAACCTTTTCGCGGCGCGTAAGGCGGAATAGCGCAAGGCGTGGGAATTCAAGTCCGGCTTTGATGTGGTGGACGGCGCCCGCTCCCGGCATCGAAGTGCCGTAGGGTGATCGTTGTTAGGCGAAATTGAGTCACATAGAGACACCTTCGCCCGGGGAGCGGATTTGTGATTCCGGGTACTAGACCTCTTCCTTCGACCGGCGTAGCCCAGCCAGATTACTATCGAGAAGCAGCCTTATCGGGAGGCACTGCCCCCGACGACTTTACAGCAACGACGACGGCGACGACGAACACGAGGATAGGAGCGACGAAAACGACGGCCAGTGCGTCCCACACTCCGGCCCATAAGAACATTCCGACTACAGCGATGACCGTTCCCGCGGCGACGCCAGCGAGAATGACCTCAGGGCGGCCCGTTCGTGAAGCTCGCCACCGACCGGTTGCCGGGTCGAACACCGGTTTAAGCGGTGGTAGCCTTGGCGTCTCCTCGCCACCGAAGAGGGAGGCTGGAAATTGTGCGGCATAGTGCCGGCGCCGACTTTTGGGCGGATGTGGGTGTTCGTGGCGAGCGTTCGGGTCCGGCTCCACGACTTTGCGATACAAGTGCCAAGTCGAGTGACCGAGCACCGGCACCACCACGGCGAGGCCGACGAACAACGGCAAGGAGCCGACCACTAGCAGGCCGGCCACGATCAATCCCCAAACCGCCATGGGCGCGGGATTGGCGGCGACGGCTCGCACCGAAGTCAGCACCGCTTCAACGGCGCCGACATCGCGGTCGAGCAGCAACGGAAATGAAACCACGCTGATGATCAAGACCGCGAGCGCGAACAGGAAGCCGATGCCGTTGCCGACAATGATAAGCGTCCAGCCGGCGCGCGTGGTGAAGACTTCGCCAACGAAATTCGGAATCGAGGCCGCCGACTCGTGGCCGAAGGTTTCAATATAGATAGCCTCTGCAACGCCAAGCCAGAACACGAAGATCGCCAGCAGCAGAAAGCCGAGCGCGGCGATGGCGTCGCGAGACGGCGAGTGCAGCACGTCGAAAGCGTCCTGCCACGAAGGCTCGAGACCTTGCTCACGCTGCCGGCTCAATTCGTAGAATCCGATGGCGACGAATGGGCCAAGGAGCGCGAAGCCGGCCGCAAGGGGAAACAGCACGGACAAGACGTCATATCCGAGGCTCACCCGCGCCAGAATCAGACCGAAGATCGGATAGATCAGGCAGAGAAAGAACGCGTGGGTGGGCATGGCCGAGAAATCGGACATTCCGCGTGCCAGCGCGTCCTTGAGGTCCATCACGCCGATGGTGCGGATCACCGGCGGACCGGGGGCCGACTCTGCCCCCATGAGAGCATGGACATACATCATGTTGGTGCCTCCCGGGAAAGAGGAGCATCGCGCTGCGTCTTATGGATCACGCTGTGATCACGCCGTGCCGCAACCCGAGCCCATACTAACGCAGGAAAGTACAATGGGATCAAGAAATACATGGACAGCCACGCCCATCCCCGGCAGCAATGTCACCGGCGTCTACAAGAAGCTCTATGTCGCGCAATCCTTGAAGGTGATGGCCCGCCGCGGCCGAATGACGCCCGCAGCGGGTGCAGCTTCACGCCGTTTGGATATAGTCACGCAATGCCGCGGACTCTTTCTCCATTTCTTGCAGGCGATGCTTGACGACGTCGCCGATCGAGATGATGCCGACCACCTGATCCTGCTCGACGACCGGAACGTGGCGGAACTTGCCCGCCGTCATCCGCTCCATGATCGTGCCGACAGTCTCCGTCTGGCCGCATATGACGACATTGCGCGTCATCACCTGAGCAAGCGGTTGCGCGAGCACGTCGGCGCCCTGTTCGCCAAGCACCCGCACAATGTCGCGTTCGGATAGAATTCCGATCACCCGACGATCCGGACCAAGCACGAGAAGTGCGCCAATTCTATGCTTGGCAAGCGTTTTAACCGCGATTTCGAGGGTAGCCGTGGGCTCGATTGAAATGACATCGCCGCCCTTGGCGGACAGAATGGTCTTGACGGTCATGGGTCGCCTCCCTCGACCGGCGTTCGTGTCGACCTAGCGCACCACCGGTCGTTTTAATAATCAGCTATTTGGTGCCAAGTTCCTCCCTTTGAGCACGCGGCGAACGCGCGAGCGCTTGGCCAACGCCTCATTCGGCATCACGGCGACTGGGCACGGCATTCGCATAGCACAAACAGCTATTGGTCGGAATGCGGTTGCCGCAACTCTGAGGCGCCCTGCGGCATTGCGCGCCTCTGAGCGCACCGCAGCATGAAACAAAACCAGACAAGTTTACGCAGTCTGCACAAGATGATAGCCGCCACCCGCAGGTATCACCACGAGCACCGCATTCGCAGCGCACGCGGAGCGGCGCCTTGAGCGCCGTGGCATTGCGAGCAGAGCGCAGCCGGGCGGCGGCCTTGCGCAGGAGTGCCTTGAGCTTGGCGAAGAGCTACTCGATCGGGTTGAGGTCTGGCGAATAGGGCGGCAGGCAGAGCAGCCTGGCGCCGCGCGCCTCGACGGTCGCGCGCACGCCTGCGACCTTGTGCGAGCTGAGATTGTCCAGGATGACGATGTCGCCGGGCCGCAGCGTCGGTGCGAGCACCTTCTCGACATAGGTGCGGAACCATTCGCCGTTGATCGGTCCACGATGACGAAGGGAGCAGTGAGCCCATCGCAGCGCAGGCCGGCGACGAAAGTCGTCGTCTTCCAATGACCGTAGGGGACGGCGCCGACGAGGCGCTCGCCTTTCTGGTCGGCGGCACGCAGCGACTTTTTTTGAGCCGCAGGCCGAGGCGATCGAGCGTGCGCCACAGGCAACCGAGGCTGACCGTCACCCGCGCTCGGCTGCCAGCCAATCACGCAATTCCGCGAGCGTCGCGTCGGGCTCCGCACCCAGGCGCATCAGCAACGCCTGCTCATGGCCCGCGAGCTTGCGGGGCGGGCGTCCGCACGGCAAAGAAGCCTTGTAGATGTATGAAACGCTGACCCGCAACAGCGCGGCAACCTGCCGCACCGGCACGCCACCATCCACCGCCGCCAGAACCCGCGAGCGCAGGTCGTTCGGATATGGTATCCTCATTGTGGTCCTCTCGGTCCGAATCAAACCAAGACTCCAGGAATCACAAATTTTGCGCAGCGGGAATCCCTTGCCGATTCCACTCAATCGAAAACCGCAGTAGGTCGGGGTCAGAATAGGTAGGGCGCAAGAAACCCTTGTGCCGCGGCGCTTCGGGGATTTAAGATATCCCACCTTGGCGTGAAGCGACTGGTCAAGACGCGCTAAGGCAAGTCGCGTCTCTTATGTCCGAGCCTACGGCGCGCGGCGGCAAACTCTGGCTGTTCCGCTGAGCATCCGTCCGGGTGACAACGGAAGACATCCATGCTCGCCGCAATTCGCATGACCTGCTCGCTCCTGAAGCTCAGGATCGGCGTTGCGGTCGCTGCGAGCGCGCTGGCCGGGATGGCGGCGGCTAAAGGCCCTGCCATCTCGGTCGCGCAAGCCTCGGCCTTGGCACTTGCGGTGCTTGGAGCATCAGGCGCTGCGGGTGCGTTCAACCACTACTACGAGCGCGACCTTGACCGGGAGATGCGGCGAACCCGGTCCCGCCCGTTCGCCAGCGGCGCGTTTCAGCCAAGCCTGTGGTGGCCAATCTCGTTCCTTGCCTTGCTCGTCGCCTCGCTCGCGTTGGCCGCGGCAGCGAATGGGCTTGTGTCATCGCTCCTCGTTTTTCTCGGGTCCTTCACCTATGGCGTCGTCTACACGGTGTGGCTCAAGCGCCGAAGCGCCTGGAACATCGTGATCGGGGGCTTGGCCGGAAGCTTCGCCGTGCTCGCGGGGGCGGCGGCGGTTGATCCGACGCCGCAAGTCGTTCCCGTCTTACTTGCGCTTGTCCTGTTCCTCTGGACGCCGCCGCATTTCTGGAGTCTCGCCGCTGCCAAAGGCGACGACTATGCCAGGGCGGGGGTGCCGATGTTGCCGGTCACCGCATCGCAGCGGGTATGGACCTGGGCAATTCTTCTGCATACGGCCGCGTTGGTTGCGATTTCGCTCGTGCCTCTCTGGTACGGCCAAGGCCTCCTCTATGGGCTCGGCGCAGGCGTAGGCGGTGCATACTTTCTCTGGAAAAGTTGGCTGCTTTATATCGCACCGTCGAAGCACACGGCGACGGACAATTTCTTTGCCTCATTCATACAGCTTGGACTCCTGATCGTTGGAGTCGTGCTCGATGCTCTCGTCGGGCTTGCGTAAGGTTATGAAAGCCCTTCTCATTCTGCTCACGACCGGATGTAAACGCAACTTCTGAGGGCGAGCGTGCGCCGGGCCTCGCGGACAAGCGCTTCGTTTCCACCTACCTCTATGCCGCCGGGCGGCCGGCCACTGACGATGCCTTCGCGCTCGTCCTCCCCGAGGTCAATGCCAACACCATGGACGTATTCCTCGATCGCTTCGCGGCGTGCCGCGCGCGGAACACCCACGCCATCGTGCTCCTCGATCAAGCCGGATGGCACGGCTAGAAGACGCTCATGGTGCCGGTGGGAGGAGCCATCCACAGCATCAAAAGCGTGCATGTTCCCTGTTCCTCATGAGTTGTCTAGAACCCACGGAGGTAGTAGAAGAATCGCGCTTTACTTCGTATATTCATGGTCTTCAGAGGCAAAGAGATGCTTGCAGCGATCATATTGGTTTTAGTCGCGCTCGGATCAGTCGTGTTTCACGTTCTGAGCCCGTGGTGGTGGACGCCGATTGCCTCGAACTGGGAATACATCGACCACACGATCATCATCACGTTCTGGATAACCGGGGTCGCTTTCACCGCCATCATCTTGTTCACGGCCTATTGCGTATTCCGCTTCCGTCACCAGGAGGGAACACTGGCGATATACAATCCGGAGAACAAGAAGCTCGAGTGGTGGCTCACCATCGTGACCGCGGTGGGCGTCGGGGCCATGTTGGCGCCCGGTTTGTTCGTATGGAACCAATTTATCACGGTCCCGCAAGGGGCGTCCGAGGTCGAGGTCATCGGCCGGCAGTGGCAGTGGAGCTTCCGCCTTCCGGGGGAAGATGGCCGGCTCGGCACGTCCGAGATCCAGTACGTCAGTTCCGACAACCCTTTGGGCTTGAATCCAAACGATCCCGACGGGCGCGACGATGTCGTGATCGAAGCCGACGACTTGCACCTGCTGGTCGACAAGCCGGTCAAGCTTTTGCAGCGCTCGATCGACGTCTTGCACAGCTTCTATGTGCCGGAGTTCCGGGCCAAGATGGATCTGGTGCCAGGCATGGTCACTTACGTCTGGTTCACCCCCACCAGAACCGGGACCTTTGAGATGCTCTGCACTGAGCTATGCGGTGCTGCCCACTATAACATGCGTGCCAAGGTCGTCGTCGATGAGGAGAGCGAATATCAGGCGTGGCTAAGAAAACAGAAGACGTTCGCACAATTGTCGGCTCGCACTAGACAAGCGAAGGAAACGCAGTAGACCTGGCTTTGAGCCACGGGGCGGCATGGGGAGAAGAGACGATCTGCACGATGAGACTCAAGGTCGTCGTGCCTCATCGGAAAGAGCGAGGGCATTCCAATGGTCGATACCACGATTGGCGCAGCTGGAGTCATCCAACCCGCCGAAGTGAAAGACGTAGAACTCTATCATCCGAAGAGCTGGGTGACGAAATACGTCTTTTGCCAGGACGCCAAAGTCATCGCCATCCAGTATTCGATCACTGCGCTCTCGATTGGATTGGTGGCTCTGGTGTTGTCGTGGCTGATACGGCTGCAATTGGCCTTCCCGAGCAGCTTCTCCGCCATCAGCCCCGGAGACTACCTGCAATTCATCACCATGCACGGCATGATCATGGTGATCTATCTGCTCACCGCGCTGTTCCTGGGGGGCTTCGGGAACTACCTGATCCCGCTGATGGTGGGCGCCCGGGACATGGTTTTTCCCTACGTGAACATGGTGAGCTACTGGGTCTATCTGCTCGCGGTGCTGGTCCTGGTGGCGAGCTTCTTCATGCCGGGAGGTCCCACGGGCTCCGGCTGGACCTTGTACCCGCCCCAAGCCATCCTCTCCGGCACTCCGGGGCGGGACTGGGGCATCATTCTGATGGCCGCCTCCCTGATCCTGTTCATCATCGGCTTCACCATGGGCGGATTGAACTATGTGGTGACGGTGTTGCAGGCGCGCACGCGGGGGATGACGCTGATGCGCATGCCCCTGACGGTATGGGGGATTTTCACGGCCACCGTCCTCGCGTTGCTGGCCTTCCCCGCCTTGTTCGTCGGCTGCGTGATGCTGCTGTTCGACAGGATCCTGGGGACCAGCTTTTTCATGCCGGCCGTTGTCGAGATGGGAGAACACTTGAAATACCGCGGCGGCAGTCCGCTATTGTTTCAGCACCTGTTCTGGTTCTTCGGCCATCCCGAGGTCTACATCGTCGCCCTGCCGGCCTTCGGCATTGTCTCCGACCTGATCAGCACCCATGCGAGAAAAAACATCTTCGGCTATCGCATGATGGTGTGGGCGATCGTCGCCATCGGTGCCCT
>VAZQ01000042.1 GCA_005883115.1 Alphaproteobacteria bacterium
TCGTCGCCCACTTTCACATGGTGATGGGCATGGCGCCCATTTTCGTGATTTTCGGTGCGATCTACCATTGGTACCCGAAGGTCACCGGGCGAATGCTGAACGAGATGCTCGGCAAGTTTCATTTCTGGGTCACGTTCCTCGGGGCCTATGCGATTTACTTCCCCATGCACTATCTGGGCCTGCTGGGCGTGCCGCGCCGGTATTTCGAGCTCGGCGAAACGGCTTTCATTCCG
>VAZQ01000043.1 GCA_005883115.1 Alphaproteobacteria bacterium
CGGGCGCCGAGCAGGATTTCGTGCCGCAAAACCAGCCCGCGGTCGCACGCGCCGCTTAGGAAAACGCGCCGTGAGCATCACGATATTATTTTTCCTGGTTCCGATCGGCGCCATCGTCGCATGGTGGCTATCGCAGCAAAGGTTGACGGCCAAGCCCTGGTTGGAGGTCGGCGCGATCGGCGAGGTCCCCGACACAGGCGCATCGTCCTTGCCTGCAGCGACGATCGGATTGGGTGTGTTTCTTGCTGTCGTCAGCTCGTTGTTCGCGCTCTTGATCAGCGCCTACTTCATGCGAATGCAGGTGGCGGATTGGGCGCAATTGCCCGCGCCGAAGCTGCTGTGGTTCAACACGGGTGTGCTGATCTTGAGCAGTGTCGCGCTGCAATACGCACAGGTTGCGGCACGCAGGGGACGGATGGAAGACGTCGGATACGGCCTGATTGCAGGAGGCCTCTTCGCCTTGACATTCCTGGTCGGGCAGCTCTTTGCGTGGCAACAGCTGAACGCCGCAGGCTACTTCTTGGCGGCCAACCCAGGCAACGCCTTCTTTTATCTGTTCACCGGCGTGCATGGCCTGCACTTGTTGGGCGGCCTCGTGGCCTTGGGAAGGACCGCCGACAAGGTGTGGCGAGGCTTTGAGGTGAACCAAGTGCGCTTGAGCGTGCAGCTGTGCGCCCTCTACTGGCATTTTCTGCTCGCCCTCTGGCTCGTCTTATTCAGTCTCCTGACGCCGTGGGTGGGCGATTTCGCCGTCTTCTGTCGGCA
>VAZQ01000319.1:0-2255 GCA_005883115.1 Alphaproteobacteria bacterium
TGCCGGCGAGAACCGACAAACGATCGGCATGCTGGCCTGGCTCAACGCCGCCGGCTGCCGCAAGCTGATCGGCTGCGAAGCGCCGCTCGCCAAGCTTGCACGCCATCCTGTCCTGCGCGAGCACGTCCGCCACGCGATCGCGCAGTGGAATGACGCGCATCCGGGCTCATCGCAAAAAATCGCGCGCGTGTTGCTCTTGCCGGATTCCCCATCGATCGACGCTAACGAGATCACCGACAAAGGTTACATCAACCAGCGCCTGGCGCTGGCGCGGCGCAAAGCCGACGTCGAGCGGCTGTTCGCATCCGCGCCCGATGCGGACGTGCTCGTGGTGTCATCTGCATGAAGTCCGCGACGCACGACGATCGCGAATGAGCAAACGCGCCTCGTGGTCGGAACCGTTTCATGCCGCGTATGCTTGTTGCATCGAGTGATCCAGGAGGCCTGCGATGGGCGACCGCCTCTCGAGAATAGTGATTGCCATACTTCTCGCTGTGCTCGCTATTTATTTCGCGCAGCCCTACGTCGATCGCTGGATGTTCTCCGCCTCCACGCCGCGCGCGGTCGAGCCGCGCGGCAGCCTGTCCGACATCGAACGCACATCGATCGACATCTTCGAGCACGCATCTCCATCCGTGGTGCAGGTGGTGGGACGCGCCGGCGCACTCGAAACACCCGAGGCTGAGAACGGCACGGCGCAATCGGGCTCGGGCTTCGTTTGGGATGGAGCCGGCCATATCGTCACCAACGATCACGTGGTCGAAGGCACCAGCAGCCTCGCGGTTCGGTTTGCCTCCGGTCAGGTGCTGCGCGCGCAAGTCGTCGGCACCGCGCCCAACTACGATTTGGCGGTCATTCGCGTGGACAACCCCCGTTCACTGCCGCCTCCCATTGCCATCGGCACGTCGGACGACCTCAAGGTCGGGCAATGGGTTTTTGCGATCGGCAATCCGTTCGGACTCGATCAGTCCTTGACCACCGGCATTATTAGCGCGCTCAAGCGACGCCTTCCCACCAGCGGTGGGCGCGAAATCACCAACGTGATCCAGACCGACGCTGCCATTAACCCGGGCAACTCCGGCGGGCCGTTACTCGACTCGGCGGGACGCGTCATCGGCGTCAACACCGCCATTCTGTCACCATCCGGAACGAGCGCCGGCATCGGCTTGGCCATTCCCATCGATTCCGTCAATCGCGTCGTACCGGAACTCATTCGCCGCGGCTCCGTGCCGACGCCGGGAATCGGCATTGTTGCCGCCAGCGAGGCGGCGGCGACGCGCGCGGGCGTCCAAGGCGTCGTCATTGTCCGAACCGCCCCAGGCTCCTCCGCCGAGCGCGCTGGCTTGCGCGGCATGGACCCGAGCACCGGAAAGCCCGGCGACGTCATCGTCGCCGTGGACGGCAAGCCGGTGCGGGGTCTCGCTGACCTGATTCAGGAGCTCGAGCGCGGTGGGGTCAGAAAGCGGGTGACGCTGACGGTGCAGCGGGAAGGGCGCGAAGTGCCGGTGGAGGTTGAAGTGATGGACATCGGGCGCCGCGGCTAAGGTTGCCGCCGCCGGTCCTTCGCCATTTTCGCATCGACGCTTTGCCGATTTCGGGTTACGACGCGCGGCTACTGGCTGCGCAGATCCTGCGAAAATTCTCGAAGCGACTAACGCCACGAACATAGGAAGCAAAACCGTGATCGATCTCTATACCTGGACCACACCCAACGGCCGCAAAGCATCCATCATGCTCGAGGAGCTGGGCCTGCCCTACAACGCACATGCGGTCGACATTACCAAGGACGAACAGTTCAAGCCCGAGTTCTTGAAGATCAGCCCGAACAATCGCATCCCCGCCATCGTCGACCGCGATGCCGGTGTGAGCTTCATGGAATCGGCGTCAATCATGATCTATCTGGCCGACAAGACGGGAAAGCTACTGCCGAAATCGGGCGAGCCTCGCTATCGTGTGCTCGAGTGGCTGATGTGGCAGATGGGCGGGCCCGGGCCCATGTTCGGCCAAGTCCACCATTTCGTGAAGTACAACAAGGGCAAGGCGCCCTATGCGGAGGAACGTTTTCTCAAGGAGGCGCACCGGCTCTACGGCGTGCTCGACAGTAGGCTCGCGGACCGCGAGTTCGTCGCCGATGGTTACTCCATTGCCGATATTGCTATCTGGCCGTGGGTGTCGCGCTACGAATGGCAGACCGTCGATTTCAACAAGTACCCAAACGTCAAGCGGTGGTACACGGCGATTGCCAAGCGACCGGC
>VAZQ01000319.1:2475-5633 GCA_005883115.1 Alphaproteobacteria bacterium
GCAGGATGTCATCGAGCGGCCGGTGACGATCTATGTGGCCGGCACGGCAGGCGGCGGCATCGATCTTTACGCGCGACTGGTTGGCCGCCATATCGTTCGCCACATCCCCGGCAAACCGACAGTGACGGTGCAGGTGATGCCGGGCGCCGGTGGCATCCGCGCGGCGAACTATCTTGCCGAGCAGGCGCCCCGCGACGGCACCGCGATGACGACTTTCGCCGGCGGGCCGATCCTCGAGCCGCTGATCGGCGCGCGCAACCCCGGCTATGACATGAGTCGCTTCACTTGGATCGGCGCCATCACCAAGGATATCGGCCTTTGCATCGCGTGGGGAGCAACGCCCTTCAAGACGATCGACGACGTCAAGAAGAAGCAGATGGTCGTCGCCGGAACCGGCGCGGGGTCGGAGACCGACACGTGGCCCGTCGTCCTCAACGACGTGCTCGGCACCAAGTTCAAGCTGGTGAGCGGCTATGTCGGGTCTCAGGAAACGATCCTGGCGATCGAACGCGGCGAAGCGGATGGCCGCTGCGTNNNNAAGCCGGACTGGCTGCGCGACAAAAAGATCAACGTGCTCCTTCTGACGGCGCTCGAGGCGCGTGCGGAATTTCCGGGCGTGCCGGCGGTCATGGATCTCGTGGCCAAAGAGGAGGACCGTCAGCTGCTCGAGCTGATGGCCGGGCCATCAGCCATGGGGCGGCCGTTCGCTGGCCCGCCCGGACTTGCTCCCGAGAAGGCCACGCTACTGCGCCGCGCGTTCGATGCAACAATGCAGGACGCGGAATTTCGCGCCGAGGCGGCCAAGATTCAGGCGGATCTCGCGCCGACAACGGGCGAGGAGGTGCAAAAGCTTGTCGCGCGCCTCTACGCGACACCGCGCCCGGTCGTCGAACGCGCCAAGAAACTCCTGGCGCAGTGATCGCTGCCGGCTCGACCGACTATTGGCACGACGGCTCCTTCATCACCGCCGCCCAAAACATGGGCAAAAGCAAACAATCCTGATCGCGTCGACGCCTGAATACCGCTTGGGTTGGCGCGCGGCTTGCAGCTAGGATCGGGCGGCGCGCGGCTGCTTGAGCGGGAGGGTGTACGGGCGAGCTGTGGTAATCGCGTTCGACGAAATGAAAGGCAGCGACGGAAGCCTGCGGCCCGCCTATGGCGAGCTGTTTCGCTGGCTCTCCGATGTGCCGCCGGACGTGCTGGACTACCGCCGGCGCGAAGCGGAGGTCCTGTTCCGGCGCATCGGCATCACCTTTGCGGTCTACGGCGAAGCCGACGCCCAGGAGCGCCTCATTCCCTTTGACGTCCTGCCGCGCATCCTCGCCAGCACCGAATGGGATGTCCTGCGCGCCGGGCTCGAGCAGCGCGTCAAAGCCATCAACCATTACATCCGCGACGTCTACACCCGGCGCGAGATTCTCAAGGCCGGCGTCGTGCCGGAAGAACTCGTGTTCCAGAACCGCGTGTTCCGGCCGGAAATGAACGGCCAGAAGGTGCCGCACGACATCTACGTTCACATCGCCGGCATCGACATCGTCCGCGTCGATCCCGAAAACTTCTACGTGCTCGAGGACAATGCGCGCACGCCTTCCGGCGTCTCCTACATGCTGGAGAACCGAGAAATCATGCTGCGGCTGTTTCCGGAACTCTTCGCCCGGCACCGGGTGGCGCCCGTGGAGAATTATCCGGACGAGCTGTTGGCGACGCTCAAATCGGTGGCGCCGGAGACCGCGAGCGCCGACCCGACCGTCGTGTTGCTCACGCCGGGCGTTTACAATTCCGCCTACTACGAGCACTCGTTTCTTGCCGACAAGCTCGGCGTCGAGCTCGTCGAGGGCCGCGACCTATTCGTGAAGGACGACCTCGTCTTCATGCGCACGACGCAAGGGCCCAAGCGCGTCGACGTGATCTACCGCCGCATCGACGACGATTTTCTCGATCCGCTGGCTTTCCGTCCGGATTCAGTGCTTGGCGTGCCAGGGCTGATGTCGGTCTACCAGGCCGGCAACGTAACGTTGGCGAATGCGGTGGGAACCGGCGTCGCCGACGACAAGGCGGTTTACAGCTACATGCCGGCGATCGTGAAGTTCTATCTCGGCGAGGAGCCGATCCTCAAAAACGTGCCGACCTGGCGCTGCCGGGAAAGCGAGCATCTCGCCTACGTACTCGACCATCTCGACGAGCTCGTCGTCAAGGAAGTGCACGGCTCGGGCGGCTACGGCATGTTGATTGGACCGGCAGCGGACAAGGCGACCATCGCGGGTTTCCGCGTCAAGCTCAAATCCAATCCGAAGAATTTCGTCGCGCAGCCGACGCTGGCGCTGTCCACGTGCCCCACCTGCGTCGACGAAGGGGTCGCACCCCGCCACGTCGACCTGCGCCCATTCGTTCTGACAGGCCGCGATCGCGTCCGCATCGTGCCAGGCGGGCTCACCCGCGTGGCGCTGAAGAAAGGATCGCTCGTGGTCAACTCCAGCCAAGGCGGCGGGACGAAGGACACCTGGGTATTGGATCGATGAAGACGGCAAAAGCTGAATTTGGCGAAATGGAATCTTCGCCAGCCGCACGCTTCGAGTGCGCCGCAGTGCGCCGAGCGATGCTCCTATATCAGCCGCTTTAGTTGCATGCTCTCGCGTACCGCCGACAACCTCTATTGGCTCGCGCGTTATGTGGAACGCGCCGAGTATCTCGCCCGCATCCTCGAGGTCACGCAGCGCCTCACGACGCTGCCGCTCGCCTATGTAGGTTCGTCCAACGAATGGGAATCGGCGGTCGCGACCGCCGGCTGCGCGCATGCATTTGCCGCCGCCTATCCGGAAGCGAATGAGGAGGCCGTCACCGATTTCCTCTGCTTCTCCAGCGCCAACCCCTCCTCCATTCGCAATTGTTTCGAGATCGCCCGCACCAACGCGCGCGCCGTGCGCACCGCGCTCACGGTCGAAATGTGGGATGCGATCAACGGCACCTGGCTCGAGCTCCGGCGCTTCGGCAACGGGCCGACCTCGCGCGAGGAATTCATGCGCTTTCTGCGCTGGGTGCAGGAATCCTCGCTCCGCTTCGACGGCTCCGCCTACCGCACCATGCTGCGCAACGACGCCTATTGGTTCTCCCGCCTCGGCGTGTTCATGGAGCGCGCCGACAACACGGCGCGCATCCTC
>VAZQ01000319.1:5691-9848 GCA_005883115.1 Alphaproteobacteria bacterium
CTGACCGCCTACCATTGGGTTTATCGCGAGAGCGTAAAACCCTGGTGGATCGCCGACCTCTTGATCCTGCGTGATGAAATGCCGCGTTCGCTCGCAAGCTGCTACGAGAACCTCGTGGTCCACTTGGATCACATCGCGCGCGCCTACGGACGCCAGGGGACTGCTCAGCGTCAGGCGCGCGCAGTACGCGCGCGGCTAGAGAACAGCTGCATGGAAGAGATCTTCCAGCAGGGGCTGCACGAATTCATCAGCCAATTCATCGATGACAATAACCGCCTCGGCGTGGCCATCAGCGAGCAATATCTGATGTAGCGGAGCATGGACGACAGAGGCGGCAAGATGGAGTATCGTCTGTCATCTGTCGTCCGTCTTCTGCGCATGCGTATCCAGATCTCGCACCTGACGAATTACCGCTATGACGCGCCTGCTGCGAGCGTGATCCACATGTTGCGGCTGACCCCGCGCAATCACGACGGCCAATATGTCACGCGCTGGCGCATCGACGTGTCGGCCGATTGCCGGCTCAACCAGCACGAGGACGCCTTCGGCAACATCACCCACGCCTTCACCGCCGACGAGGTTGAGACCCGTGATACGCAGGGAATTGTGCGCGGCGTGGTCGAGCGTTTTCCGCCGAACTTCTATCTGCGCGAGACTGCGCTGACCACGCCCGATGCGAACATCGCCGGTTTTGCAGCCGCCGGCCACGACGCAGTCAGCCTTGACGTGCTCAATTTCCTGCACGTCATGCTCGCCCGCCTACATGCCCGTGTGACTCATCACAGCGGCGGCCCAACCACGATGACCGCCGCCGAGGCCTTCGCGCGCAGGCGCGGGGATTGTGCAGATTTCGCCCACATTTTCATTGCTGCCGCTCGCAGCCTCAGCATTCCCGCGCGCTATGTGGCTGGTTATGTCCGCCGCGACGACGGCACAGCCGAGCAAGGCAACGGCCACGCCTGGGCCGAGGCCTTCGTGCCTGAGCTCGGCTGGGTTGCCTTCGATGCCGCGAACGGGGTGTGCGCCACCGATGCGCATGTGCGGGTCGCCGTCGGACTCGATTCCTTGGGCGCGGCCCCGCTGCGCGGTACGCGCTACGGCGGCACCGGTGAGCAGGTCTCGGCCAAGGTCCGCGTCGAGCAGGCGGCGCACCAGGTCCAGGGTTGAGCATTGCCGGTTTGCGGCCGGCATCGGTATATAGGGCCGCATCGCAGGAGCGCGTCGAAGGTCATGACTTATTGCTGTGGCATCTTGGTGCGCGACGGTCTCGTGATGTTCGCGGACACCCGCACCAATGCCGGTGTCGACAACATCGCGACCTTCCGCAAGCTCCACGTTTTCACCCGACCGGGCCAGCGCATCATGGCGATCGCCTCGGCGGGCAATCTCTCCATCACCCAATCTGTGGTCAGCATCCTGCGCGAGGGTTGGGACAATCCCGAGACGGGCGAGACTGAAACGCTGATGAAGGCACCCACCATGTTTCAGGCGGCGCAGCGCGTGGGCCACATCATCCGGGAGCTCCATCATGTCGAGGGCGAGGCGCTCGAGGCGTCGGAGGTGAAATTCGACGTCTCGTTTCTGCTGGGAGGCCAAATCAAGGGCGAGCGGCCGCGACTGTTCATGCTCTATGCCGCCGGAAATTTCATCGAATGCACCCAGGACACGCCCTATCTGCAGATCGGCGAACACAAATACGGCAAGCCGGTGCTCGATCGCGCCATCACCTACGACATCGATCTCTACGATGCGCTCAAGGTCGGCCTGGTCTCGGTCGACTCGACCATGCGCTCCAATCTCAGCGTCGGGCTTCCGATCGACGTATTGATCGCGCGGCGCGACGTTTGCGACGCGGAACTCAACTTTCGCATCGAACCGGGCGAGCCCTACTTCCACGACCTGCGCGAACGCTGGTCGGCGGCGCTGCGCGCTGCTCACGCCGGAATCCCCCGCCCGCCCTACAAAAACGCCCGCTGAGCGGGCCCGCATTGCCGATGTACGCGCAGTGAGGATAATGGCCTGATCTGCGGAGGGTGCCATGGCTCAATTGCAAAAAGTCGCTGTCGTCACCGGCGCCGGGACCGGGATCGGCAAGGCGGTCGCGCTGGCCCTGATGAAGGAGGGCTATGCCGCCGTGCTGGCCGGACGGCGAAAGGACAAGCTCGAAGAAACCGCGAGCGAAGGCAAATCCACCGGGGCAAAAACCCTGGCGGTGCCCACTGACATCGGCGATCCGGCGGCGATCAAGGCGCTATTCGCCAAGACCAAAGAGACCTTCAGCCGCCTCGACGTGCTCTTCAACAATGCCGGCATCGGCGCGCCCGCGGTGCCGCTCGAGGATCTCCCCTACGAGACCTGGAAGCAGGTGGTCGATGTCAATCTCACCGGCATGTTTCTGTGCACGCAGGAAGCGATCAGGATCATGAAGGCGCAGGACCCGCGCGGCGGCCGTATCATCAACAACGGCTCGATCTCCGCGCATGCGCCGCGCCCGCGTTCGGTCGCCTATACCACGACCAAGCACGCGGTCACCGGGCTCACCAAGTCAACCTCGCTCGATTGCCGCGGCTACAACATCACCTGCAGCCAAATCGATATCGGCAATGCCGCAACGCCCCTCACCGAGCGCATGGTGCAAGGGCAAGGCGTGATGCAGGCGGACGGCCGCATGGCGATCGAGCCGCGTATGAATGCCGACGACGTTGGCCGCGCCGTCGCCTACATGTGCAGTCTGCCGCTCGACACAAATGTGCTGTTCATGACGGTGATGGCGAACCTGATGCCGTTTGTCGGGCGCGGATGAGTCGCGCTCAACTGCTGCAACCGGCGCCTACCATCACCCGTGACCACCGTCATACTCATTGCCGCCGCTTTCCTCGGCGGAGCCCTGAACTCGCTCGCCGGCGGCGGAACCTTGGTGACATTTCCAGCCCTCCTGTTTGCCGGGCTTAATCCCATCGATGCGAATGCATCGAGCGTCGTCGCACTGTTTTCTGGAACGTTTGCGGGCGCATGGGCGTATCGCCGCAATATCCTCGCGGTCGCCGAATTCAGCGTCCTAGGCTTGTTCGTTTTGAGTCTTGTTGGCGGGCTGATCGGAGCACTTCTGCTGTTGTGGACCCCAACCACCATCTTCGCGAGTCTCGTACCATGGCTGATTCTGTTCGCGACGGTCGTATTTGCGATCGGTCATTTCGCTCCGGTGGGGGCGATCCAACGTATCCAGCTTGGCCCGCGGAGGGCCTTGGTGCCGCTTTTCCTCATCGCAATCTATGGCGGCTACTTCGGCGGGGGCATCGGTTTTTTAATGCTGGCTGCTTTTACGCTATTCGGCATGCGGGATATCCACGCGATGAATGGCCTCAAGATGGGGCTGGTGGGTGTAATGACGATCACCGCTGTCGTCACGTTCATTGCGGCAAACGTGGTGCGATGGCCGGAAGTCCTACCGATGTTCGCAAGCTCGGCCATCGGCTCCTACATGGCCGCGCACTGGGCGCAGCGGCTTGATCAACGGTTGATCAAAGGCTTCGTTATCGTACTCGGAGTCGGTCTGACCATTTATTTTGCCTGGCGTGGCGTCTAACCGAGGTGCATCGTCAGGTGTAGCCGCGCCTAATTCCCGAGCCCCGTTGCCTCACCGGGTTATGTTACCGCTCAGCTTGCGCCCGAAAACAGACCCGAGATCCGAGATCGAGTGATCCGCGTCACCCGATCAGCGTCACGTTGACTTTGGCCCCTGTTTTGACCTTGACCAGCGCCTTCACGTCATCGATCGCCCGGCCGAAGATATTGCACGGGCTTGCCAGCCGGGTCTCGTTGCCGCGGCTGATGGGGGTGCGGCCAAAACCGAGCGCGATCACGTGACCGTCGGGCCAATAGGCGATTTCGCCCGGAGTGACAACTGCGCGCGCATCCTTCTCCCGGGCCGCCCTGACCGGGACTTCGAAATAGACTTCCTCGCCCCAGGTCAGCGCCGAGGACGAGATCGGAAGCGCCGCGGCGATCGCTTGCGCGGTCGCCGTGTCGAGCAATTCGGCGTCGAGCGTGAGCGTACCGAAGTCGAAGCGAATGCGTGGCATTCGTGCCTCCGTTGACCAGAGGCACTGCGTGACGCATTTTTCGCGACCGCGCAACAGGTGCGAAGGGCAATGCAA
>VAZQ01000320.1:0-402 GCA_005883115.1 Alphaproteobacteria bacterium
CCCTTGCCATTGCCGATCGCCAGCCCTAATAAAGGGGTGCTGACGAGCTATAGTTCCGGTCGTGCCACGTTCGGACATCCGGCAGGCCGCAAAGACCGCTCCCTGATACGCGACGGGAGGGGATTTCGCGGAAAGATTTGATCGGCGGCCTCGCATGCGTGCGGGGCCGAGGGATCAGCAAAGCCGATGTTCTTGTGGACACCACCGCGGTTACCGGGTGCACATGCCGCGCATAATGCGATGCGGCGTATGCTCTCAAGCCGCTCTTCCGAGTCGAACTTCGTCGGCCAAGAGAACCAGCGGCCGCGCTTACCAGCGCTGCCGCCCCGCATGGGCCAAAGGTCATGCTACGACTGCGCGTCGAGACCTCAACCGATCACCGCACTGTCGCCTCGCCGAGCG
>VAZQ01000320.1:492-4085 GCA_005883115.1 Alphaproteobacteria bacterium
AACGGTGTGCCAGCCGGCCATCAAGAGATTGGTCAATGTCCAACAAAATGCTCGTCGATGCGACCCATCCGGAGGAAACCCGGGTGGTTGTTCTGCGCGGCAACCGTGTCGAAGAATTCGACTTCGAGTCTGCAAGCCGTAAGCAACTTCGCGGCAATATCTACCTAGCCAAGGTCACACGGGTCGAGCCATCGCTGCAGGCCGCCTTCATCGACTATGGCGGGAACCGTCACGGGTTTCTCGCCTTCAGCGAAATTCATCCCGACTATTACCAAATTCCCGTCGCCGATCGGCAGGCACTGATCGCTGAGGAGGAGCGCGCACAGCGTGCCGCCGAGGCGGAGGCCGACCGCCGCGCTGGGCGCCGCGCCGCACGTTCCGAGCGCACGAGCAACCGCTCGCGCGACGAGATCAGGAGCGCGCCGGTCGAGAGCGAGGGCGAAGCCGCGGCAACGGCGGACGACGAAATGGCTCCCCTCGCCGACGCGACGGAAGAACTAGCGGCGGAAGCAGGCTCGCCGACTGCAATTGCCGCCGAGCCAATTGCACTCGAGCCCGCTACGGACGCCAGTGCGGCCGGCGCTGAGGCGCCGATCGAACTCGCGCAGCTCGAATCAAACAGCGCGTCAGAACCTGTTCCGACCGAGGGCGAACCGCATCCGGCGGAGAGCCACGCCAATCAACCGGACGAGTTGGCTACTGGCCCGCTGGCGAGCGAGCACGAACCGGGCGAAACCGCTGCAGTGGGCACCAACATCACCGAAGTCAATGGTCCCAGTGCCGAAGGCGAGGAGGAGGTTGTGGAGTCGGTCGGCGGGTCCGATGCGCTGGAAGAGGTGCCGGAGCGCATGCCGCGGGTGCGCCGTCAATACAAGATCCAAGAGGTCATCAAGCGTCGGCAAGTGATGCTGGTGCAAGTGGTCAAGGAGGAGCGTGGCACCAAGGGCGCAGCGCTGACCACCTATCTTTCCCTTGCCGGCCGCTATTCGGTGCTGATGCCAAACACCGCGCGCGGCGGCGGCATTAGCCGCAAGATCACGAGCGCCGAAGATCGTCGGCGGCTGAAGGACATCGCGCAAGAGCTGGAAGTCCCGGAAGGCATGGGCGTAATTCTGCGGACGGCTGGCGCGAGCCGCACCAAAACCGAGGTCAAACGTGACTTCGAATACCTGCTGCGACTCTGGGAGACGGTGCGTGACCTCACGCTCAAATCGACGGCGCCGACGCTCGTCTACGAGGAAGGGTCGCTCGTCAAGCGCTCCATTCGCGATCTCTACAACAAGGACATCGACGAGATCCTGGTCGCAGGGGAAGATGCCTATACGGAGGCAAAGGAGTTCATGCGCATGCTCATGCCGAGCCATGGCAAGAACGTGAAACCCTACCGTGAAGCGCTGCCGATCTTCACCCGTCACGGCATCGAAAGTCAGCTCGATGCGATGTTCACGCCCGTAATGCAGCTGCGTTCGGGCGGCTATATCGTGCTCAATCAAGCGGAAGCGCTGGTCGCGATCGACGTCAATTCGGGTCGCGCCACGCGTGAGCATCACATCGAGGATACTGCGCTCAAGACCAACCTCGAGGCGGCCGAGGAAATCGCCCGCCAGTTGCGCTTGCGCGATCTCGCCGGCTTGATCGTCATCGATTTCATCGACATGGACGAGAAGCGCAACAACCGCGCGGTGGAGCGGCGGTTGAAGGAATGCCTGCGGCACGACCGCGCGCGCATCCAGGTCGGACACATCTCGCATTTCGGGCTGCTTGAAATGTCGCGTCAGCGCATCCGCTCGAGTGTGCTTGAGAGCTCGACGGACAAATGCCCACACTGTGGCGGCACTGGCCACGTGCGCTCAGTATCGTCGGTAGCGCTCCAACTCCTGCGTGCGCTCGAGGAAATGCTGCTCAAAGGAGCAACCCATAATCTGACCGTGCGCACCCGGTCGGAGATCGCGCTCTATCTGCTCAACCACAAGCGCGCCCATCTGCGCACGCTCGAGGAGCGCTTCCGCATCGCCATCATGGTCAATGCTGATGCCACCATCGGCGGCCAGCTGTCCTTCGTCATCGAGAAAGGCGAGCAGGTGCACAGCCTGGAGCAAGCAAGGGCACTGGCACTACAGCCGGCAACCGCCGTGCCGATCGAGGAGGAGGAAGAGTACGAGGGCGAAGACGAGTCCCCATCCGAAGAAGCCGCCGTGAGCGGGTCGGACGAGACGGCGCACGCGGCGGACGAGGTGGGATCGGGCCCCAGACGCAGACGGCGGCGACGCGGCCGTCGCGGCGGCGAAGGAAGGCTCCAGCAGGAGAACGACGGTTTGCCGCAGGAGACGGCTGACGTCGTTCCTGCAACGGGTGATCACGACATCGCCTCATTGGAGCAGCCGCGTGAAGTCGCTAGCGCAGGCGACGGCGAACTGTCGGTCGACCCGCATCGCGACGGCGAGCGCCGCCGGCGACGCCGTGGCCGTCGTGGCGGCAGGCGCAATCGTCGCGGTCGCGAGGGCGAGAGCTTCCCGCCAGAAACTACAGCTGAGCCGGAAATGGACCGGAGCGATTTCGCGGACGAACCGACGGGCGAAGCCGCATCAGCGGCACCACCCGCCCCCGAACCCGAACCGTCCCCCATAGCGCACGCTGAGGCATCGAGAGATGTGCCGCCGAGGACCGAGACCGCGCCGCAGGAGACCCAATTGGCGCCCATTGCACGGCCCAGTCATCCCGAAACCACAGCTGCCGAATCGCCGCCGCGGCGGCGTTCCACTGTGCGCGAGCCGGCGCAAGTTTTGCGCGACGATCAAGGTTCCCCTTCGCCATCCTTCACGGCGCCGACGCCTGCGATTGAGCCCGTCGTGTCGAGTTCGGCGGAGGCGCAGACCAGCGATCGTCCGCGCCGTTCCGGTTGGTGGAGTAAGCGTGCGCTCGGCAAGAGCTAAGCGCGTCCGCGCTTGGATTCGCGTCCGCCGATCTGCGTCCCGCCGGCACGCGCCGACATCTTGGGGTTCCACGAGCGGAACTCGGCGATGAAAAGCGGCTGGGTCGACAGCGAGGCGCAGGCGGCTATCGACCGTTATGCCCGTAACGGCGTCGCCCCTGATCTTGCTCTGCGCGTCTACACAACGCGCTTACTCGGCCGCGATCCAAAGCTGGTGCTGCACGGCGGCGGCAACACTTCGGTGAAGACCACGATGTCGGACCTTCTTGGGGAGAAGGTCGCGGTTCTGTGCGTGAAAGGGTCGGGCTCGGACATGGCAACCGTCGAGCCGGCGGACCTACCTGCCGTGCGGCTCGACCGCTTGCGCAAGCTGCGCACACGCGCAGCGCTGAGCGACGAAGAGATGGTACGCATCCAGCGGGAGAGCCTGCTCGAGCCAACAGCGCCCAACCCCTCGGTCGAGACGCTGTTGCACGCATTCCTCCCGCACAAATTCGTCGATCACACCCACGCCAGTGCGATCCTGAGCATCGCCGATCAGCCGGACGGCGAGGTGATCTGCGCGGAACTCTACGACGGGCGTGTGGGCATCGTTCCCTACGTGATGCCGGGATTCCTTCTCGCCAAGGCCGCCGCGGAAATTTACGACGCCAAGCCCGCA
>VAZQ01000320.1:4216-7476 GCA_005883115.1 Alphaproteobacteria bacterium
AGAAGAAGCGCAAAGCAGTTTTCGTGACGACGCACTTGCCACAGGCGATCGCGCCGGTCGCGGCCGTCGCACCCATCCTGCGCGGCGCGTGCAGCCGCAAGGACGAAAGGATCGAAGGGGCGTGGCGGCGTATGATTCTGGAATTCCGAACCGGTCCCGCGATCCTCAATTTCGCCAATGGGGCGCAGCTCGCGCGCTATGGTCAGGCGGGCGTGGTGACGCCCGACCACACGATCCGGACGAAAAACTGGCCGCTCCTGACTGCGGCACCCGAACGCGACCGAACGGACGACTTCAAGCGAGCCGTGCGCGCGGCGGTGACCGCGTTCGTCCAGCGCTACGACGCCTATTTCGCGCGCCAGAATGCCCGTGTCGGGGGAATCAAGCGCCCGCTCGATCCGCTGCCTCGCGTCGCGCTCGTGCCGGGGCTCGGCCTGTTCGGCCTCGGACGATCGAAGAAGGACGCTAGAATCGCCGCCGATCTCGCGCAATGCGCGCTCGAGATCATCACCGACGCCGAGGCGATCGGCCGTTTCGAACCGATCTCGGAAGACGAGATGTTCGACATGGAATATTGGTCGCTCGAACAGGCCAAGCTCGGCGCGGCGACGGAGAAGCCGCTCGTCGGTCAGATCGCCGTCATCACCGGCGGTGCCGGCACAATTGGTGCGGCGACCGGGAAGGCATTCGCCGCGGCCGGCGCCGAGGTCGCGCTACTCGACGTCGACCAACCCGCAGCCGAGGAAAAAGCCAAGGCGATCGGAGCAACCGCGCTAGCCGTGAAATGCGACGTGACGAGCCCCGTCTCCGTCACTGAGGCCTTCGCTCAGGTGGTCGAGGGTTTCGGCGGCGTTGATATCGTGGTGTCGAATGCCGGGGCCGCCTGGCAAGGCAGGATCGGCGAGGTCGAGGAAGAGGTGCTGCGAAAGAGCTTCGAGGTGAACTTTTACGGACACCAACGGGTGGCGCAGGCGGCGGTCAAGGTGATGCTGGCGCAGGGCACTGCCGGTTGCTTGTTGTTCAACGTCTCCAAGCAGGCGGTCAACCCTGGCGCGAATTTCGGTCCTTACGGATTGCCCAAGGCGGCCACGCTGTTGCTGGTGCGGCAGTACGCCGTCGACTACGGCGCAGACGGCATCCGCGCCAATGCGGTCAATGCTGATCGCATCCGCTCGGGCTTGCTCACCGATACGTTCATCGCAGAGCGCGCCAAGGCACGCGGCGTCAGCGCGAAGGATTATCTCACTGGCAATCTGCTCGGTCGCGAAGTTACCGCCGAGGACGTCGCGCAGGCCTTTCTGCATCAAGCGTTGGAACTGAAGACGACAGGCGATGTCACGACCGTCGACGGCGGCAATATTGCCGCTGCGTTACGCTAGGTGAGAGCGGGGCAGAATCCCTTACTCCGCTTCCGGCCCCGCCTCCCTCGCGCTCGCCCAGGCGAAAATGCCGTACATGATCGCGAGCGGAAGCAGCAGACCCCACACACACCGGTCGTGACGTACGCCAAGGTGCCGATAGCCGTCCCGGCGAGGAAGCCGACCATGATCGGGAAAAGCGCGCCAAAGCGACCGCGTGCCGCATCGTAGGTCGCGGCAAGTGCGGCATCACCCGGCGCTCTACGCCGAGCTTGCCACGCAAGCAACAACTCCGTCGCCTCGATCGCAATCTGAGTAGTGTTGGTGGTCATGACGTTGGTGGAGGCGACGTGTTGCATCAGAAGACGAACCGTTACGCTCTGGGTGCCCATGGCAAACAGCCCAAGCAGGCTCGCCGCCGCCACGCTGATGGCGCCAGGATCCGAGAGTGGCGCCCCAATCAATACGACGAAGAGAAAGGCGGTCAGAACGGCACACTCAAAGCCCAATATCCACGGCAGCGGAGCGCGGCCGCGCCGCTGCAGTGTAA
This sequence comes from Alphaproteobacteria bacterium, assembly GCA_005883115.1. Classification (GTDB taxonomy): domain Bacteria; phylum Pseudomonadota; class Alphaproteobacteria; order Rhizobiales; family Xanthobacteraceae; genus VAZQ01. Next base: position 6,125 of record VAZQ01000320.1, read on the forward strand.
CCGCCATGACGGTGGTCATCATGCCCGCAACGAGGAAGATCGGGATCGGCCGCGGCTGTCAGCACGAAGCTGCCGGTGACCTGCGCCACAAACAACCCGAACAGCGCCAGTACTGTGAAGCTGTCGATGAACCCGGCGGTGAAGCTCAGGAGTGGCGGAACGATGGTTGGGGGGCGGCGTCGCGACGGAAGCAAGAGCTCGCTCATGGCGGATATATTCCGTTCGACTGGGTCCACAAGGATCGGCTCAGTCCCGCGCAAGCGCCAATCAACTTGGACAAGCGCATACAGGACTACTCAAACGTTCCCGAAAGGCGCTCTGGCGCCTGAGCCGTCATGGCTTGAGCCAATTCGCCAACCGATCGACTGCTTCGTGCATCTCCCCCGCCGCACCCGCGTAGCAGAAGCGAATGAAATGTCTGCCCTTGATCGGATCAAAATCGACGCCCGGTGTCGCCGCCACGTGCGTCTGCGCCAGCATGCGCTTGGCGAACTCGAAGCTGTCGTCGCTGAAGCGCGACACAGACACGTCGGCATAGAGGTAGAACGCGCCGTCGACCGGAAGAATTTTATCGAAGCCGGCTTTCGGCAAGCCCTCGAGCAGAATGCGGCGATTCTCCTCGTAGCCATGCTTGACTATCTCCATTTCCGCGCGCCCGTCGAATGCCGCCTCGGCCGCGATCTGCGAGAGGGTCGGCACCGAGACGGCGAGATTGCCCTGCAGCCGGTCGAGCGGGCGCACGAGCGGTTCCGGCACGACCATCCAGCCGATGCGCCAGCCAGTCATGCAGAAATATTTCGAGAACGAATTGATGATCACGCAGTTCTCGGATAATCGCGTCGCGGTTTCCGCTGGAAATGCGTAATCGAGGCCGTGATAGATTTCATCGGAAATGAATCGGATCCCCTCGCCTTCAGCGGCGGAGATCAGATCGCGTAACGCCTCCGCTTGCATCATGGTGCCGGTCGGATTGGCAGGGCTGGCGACGAGCACGCCCTTGAGCGGCGCCTTGCGATGCGCCGCCATCAGCATTTCTGGCGTGATTGCCCAGCGCGTGGCTTGCGTCGTCTCGATCGCCACCGCCTCGCAGCCGAGCGCGCTGAGGATATGCCGATAGGGTGGATAGCCCGGCAGCGCGACGGCGACGCGATCGCCCGATTCAAACAGCGCAAGGAAGGCCAGAACAAATCCAGCCGATGATCCCGTGGTGACGACGACGCGTGCCGGGTCGATTGCCACCCCGTAGCTTTCCCCATAATGCCGCGCGATGCGGGCGCGCAGCGTCGCAATGCCGAGCGTTTCGGTATAGCGCAGCTGCCCCGACGCGAGCGCTGTGCGCGCGGCGCCGATCG
>VAZQ01000320.1:7577-8902 GCA_005883115.1 Alphaproteobacteria bacterium
CATCGCTGCGCGCCGAAGGGCTGATCAAACGTCGTGCCGCATCCAACATCAGCTCTGTGCTCTCGATCGTTCGCGCACGCCCCGCCCCGCTGTCGCCGCATTTCTACGCAGAATTTGCGTCATAAAGGTCCCGCAGTCAGACCTTAACCGCGTTGACCGCCCTGCGGCGCACCACTAGGTTGCGCGGAAAAACGGTGCGAAACCAAGCGGACATGACCGGAACCGAGAGACCTATCAGGCCGCGGCGAACGACGCCAGCGGCGCGCCTCATTACTCTTGTGACCGCCACCGCGCTTGTCGGCGCCGGCGCTCCGGCACGCGCGCAGAAAGAGAAGGGGCCGCCCGTCGTCCGCGACGCGGAGATCGAGCAATTGCTAAGGGACTATACGCAGCCCATCCTGCGCACAGCGGGTCTTGCCCAGCAGAACGTCCAAGTCGTCATCATCAACGATCGTTCGTTCAATGCTTTCGTCGCCGACGGCCGCCGCATCTTCGTCAACGGCGGCGCGCTGATGGAATCGGAGACGCCGAACCAAATCATCGGCGTGCTCGCGCACGAGACGGGCCACATTGCGGGCGGGCACTTGGCGCGCATGCGCGAGGCGATGGCATCGGCAACGACGCAGTCGATCATCGCGATGCTCCTCGGCGCCGGCGCCCTCGTCGCCGCCGGGCGCAGTGGCGGCGCCGATCTCGGTCAAGCGGGTGCTGCCGCCATCGCCGGACCGACGATCGCGATCCAGAATACGATGATCGGTTACATGCGCGCCCAGGAGGAGCAGGCGGACCGCGCTGGCGTGAAATTCCTCACCGCAACCGGCCAGTCCGCAAAAGGCATGTACGAGACATTCAAGCGGATGGCTGACCAGGTTCTCTATCAAATCCGCTACATCAATCCTTATCTGCAGACCCACCCGCTGCCGAACGAGCGCGTGGCGGCGCTAGAAGGGCTGGCCAAAGCCAGCCCCTATTGGGATCACAAGGACCCGCCGGCGCTGCAAGCGCGCCACGATCTGATGCGCGCCAAGCTCTATGGCTTCATCGAGCGGCCCGATGGGGTAGCGCGCCGATATCCGCCGAGCGATACCTCACTGGCCGCGCGCTACGCGCGCGCGATCTCGGCCTATCGCTTCTCCGATCCGCGCGTCGCGCTCGGACAGATCGAGGCTCTCATCCAGGCACAACCACAAAACCCCTATTTCTACGAACTCAAGGGACAGGCGTTCTTGGAAGCAGGAAAGCCGGCCGAAGCTATCGCGCCGCTGCGGCATGCGGCCCAGCTCGCGCCCAACCCGGCGCTGATCCAGATCATGCTCGGGCAGGCG
>VAZQ01000321.1 GCA_005883115.1 Alphaproteobacteria bacterium
ATCGTTGTTTGCCGTGTCGCCGCGTTGGAAGCTGAACGCGGTAGCCGGATGCGCTCCTTGGCGCGCAGGGTCTAGTAAAAAATCAAATTCCCTCATAGTTGCAAATGCATAGAGCGCGAGCCCATCACCTGGCCGGCGAGGGCTTTCGCCATCATTCAGCCAAAGCTTTCGCATTATAATTGGGCTTCCGTCAGGGATGGGGGCCAGAGTGTTTTTAGCGCGCCAGTTCGCTGCCGCCGTCGCAGCATTGTTGCTGACCACGGCTGCATCTTTCCTGTTCTCGGTCGTTGACGCACAGGCTCAAGTCCAGTCCGCCGTCTGCAAAGACGCGGGCGAGCTCGCGGTCTTGCCCTCGCCGCTCGCGCCGTGGAAGGGCGCGCCTTTGCGCGTGCTCGTTGCCGCGGAGAATGCGTTCGAGGGCGAGCTTTCGCTGATCGCGCCCGATGGAAAGGTCGTGGCCAAATCGCGCGAGCGGTACGGCGGGCCGCCGTATTTCTGGTTCGCCGAGGTCGCGTCGCCGGCGGCGGGGACGTGGCACGCGCAGCTCGCCCGCGACCACGCGCCGGCCGAGTGCAGCACGATCACGCGCGAAATCGCCGTGCGCGCGCGGCCGCAAGCGGCGGACGGTACGCTCTGGCCCCTGCGCAATTCATGGAATCGCGAGACCGAAAACCTCTATTCCGCCTGGATCGAAAAACTTTTTGACGCGCCACTCGATGCCACGCTCTCGTGGAAAGCGCTGCATGAGGTGCTGCGCGATCGCTCGCGCAATGTCCTGTTCAACCATCTCGGTCTGCGGGAAGACTCGATGGGACTCATTATTCGTCCCGACTGCGCCGACCTGCCATACTTCTTGCGCGCCTACTTCGCGTTCAAGATGGGCCTGCCGTTCGGCTACACAAAATGCACGCGCGGTGGGGCCGGCGAGGGACCGAAGTGCCACGCCTGGTGGAACATTCAGAATCTCGAGCCGCCGCCTGCGCCGGAACCGGCAGCGGAGCAAAGGATTGCGTCTCCCGCCGTTGTGGAGATGTTTCGCCCGCCGGTCGTCCAGCCGGCGGCACCCGCACCGAGCAGACTTGCGGCGCTGAAGCGGCTGGGATTGGCGGCGGGGTTCGGCGAGTATTTGCGCTCGTCCGTCGCCGACGGCGTTCATTCCGGAACCGGGCGAACGGCGCTGAGCGACGATAACACCGACTATTATCCCGTGCCGCTGAAGGAACAGACGTTGCGCCCGGGGACCGTGTACGTCGATCCCTATGGGCACGTTCTTGTGTTAGCGCGGCGGGTGTCGCAGACGGAGGACGCGGCAGGCCTCTTCTTCGCCGTCGACGCGCAGCCCGATGGAACGGTCGCGCGCAAGCGGTTCTGGCGCGGCAATTTCCTCTTCGCGCAGGATCCTGCGCTGGGCGGTCCGGGCTTCAAGCGTTTCCGGCCGATCGTGCGCGACAGAAACGGCGGCCTGCGGCGGCTGACCAACGCCGAGATCGCCAAAGATCCGCAGTACGGGGATTTCTCACTCGAACAGGCGCGGCTCGGGATCGAAGATTTTTATGATCGCATGGATGACGTCATGTCGCCGGCGCCGCTCGATCCTTTGCGCGCGATCAAGGAGGCGATCGCGGCCCTCGAAGAGCAGGTGAAGGCGCGCGTGACCTCCGTCGAGAACGGGCGCAAGTACCAGACCAGCGGCCGCGGCGACGCGGAGATGCCCGACGGCCCGGCGATTTTCGAGACCACTGGCGCGTGGGAAGACTTCGCCACGCCAGCGCGCGATCTGCGCCTGCTGATCGCGATCGACGTCGTGCGCACCTTCCCGGATCGCGTCGCGCGGCGGCCCGAGCGCTACGCAATGCCGAAGGAGAAGAGCATCGCCGAGGTGAAGGCGGAATTGGAGAGCGTGCTCGCCTCCGAGGGTGCGGCGCGCAAATTTTCCTATATTCGCACCGACGGCTCTTCCTGGACGCTCGCGCTCAAGGACGTGCTCGACCGTGCGGGCGATCTCGAGATGGCCTACAACCTCAACGACTGCGTCGAACTGCGCTGGGGCGCGCCGGAGAAAAGCGAGGAGGCCGCAACCTGCAAGCGGCATGCGTCGCTGGCACAACGCGCGAAGATGACGCAGTACCGCGCCTGGTTCCACGAGCGGCGCCGGCCGCCGCGCGCGTAGCGCTCGCTGCCCGGCAAGCGTCTTGCTGCTGCTCGTGAAGGCGGCTGAGGCCTGAGGCCAGCTGCTCTGCTGCCCCTTTGATTTGGAGGCTGCAGCCTGCTGTCTCGCGTCCCTATGGCGCGCCTTGCAAAAATGTCACAGCGATTGGATTTTAGGAATCGCTCGGTTGCGGGGCCCGCAAGTCGGACGTTAGGTTGCGACGTGCGAACGGGGCGCGCAAACGCGCGCTCGCGGTATGTTGAGTTTGTCCCATGTGGTTTGTGCATAGGAAGCGAGCCGACCAGGTCGCCTGCTCCATCGGCGAATTCATCCACACGCTGTCGGCTCGGCGAGAACACGATGGGCCAACCGGTCCCGAAAAGCTGCTGCGCGGATTGGCGCCGCTCTTAGGCGAGGACAGGATCATCGGCCAGCGGGTCGTCAAGCTCATCATCGCTTTGACCCGCAAGGCAAAGTTCTTCGTCAGCTTGGCAACCGCGCCGGACCATTCGACCCATAGGCTGACGATCGACGGGCGCGGCGTGTATTCCGGATTCTCGCTCGCCTGCCCGTTGCCGCCGCGAACGGTGATGATCGATTTGCACCCGCGCGCCGCCGGGCAGCACGCGCGCTTGCTCTATGCCGCCTGCAAAGCCATGCCGAACGTGGTTGAGCGTCGAGACTTTCGCTGAAAATAGCGGGTGCGCGACGGCGGGCGTCGCCTAGAACGATGGGCGGCCAAACGGACCCGAGGCGAAAAACTTCCAGGGGTTCCAGACCTCTCGCGCGGGGCGGTCGCGTCGAACGGTCTTGTGCGCCTTCTTGGGGGCTTTCTTCGCCTCGGCCGCGGGGGGCTCGGGCGGTTCGGCCGCCGCGAATGCGTCTGAGGTCGGCTCCGATGCGGCGGGCGTTGGCGACGCTACGCGGGCGCTTTGCGCAGGGACTGCCGCGGCTGCAGGCGCCGGCTCGGTAAGAGGGGTCTGCGCGGCGACGGGCGTTGCGGCAGCCGGCGCTGCCTCCGTGACGGGGGCTGACGCGGCTCCTCTCGACACCACCGACATCGGCGGCTCGGAGCGGGCGGTCTGCTTGAGCGCGCTGCCCGGCGCTGGCGTGCCTGGCTTGGTGACGACCCACTTAGGGGGCGGCTCCGAGCGGGTGGCCTGCTTGAACTCCGGCGCCACGATCGAGGGTGGCGTCGACAGCGAGGGGTTCGAACGCGACGCTTGCGAGCGAACGCTCGCCGTCGTCTCCGGTGCCGTTGGCGTGGTGGTAATCGTAGGTGAGGTGCGTTGTTTCGTGGTCACACGCGGGGCCGGCTCCGAGCGAACGGCAAACGCGGTGGCCGAGGGCTGGGCAGTTCTCGCCGAGGGCTCATAGGGCGCCACGGCCTGGGTCTTGACCGCGGGCTCAATGAACGAGTGGAAAACGACGGCAAAGGCGGCGTAAACCGCCAGGCAGCCTCCAATCACTACCAAGGCGGATTTTCCCCGAGACCGTGAACTGTGCAAACGCAACTTGCACCCCCAACGTGCGCCCGCCCATGGGCCTGCATTCCTTAGTCGCTGGTGCACGCCGTTTGGTTCAATCCGGCCTTCTTGCACCGCCCAGCCTGGCACTCGGCGGCGGATCGCAGCTGCGGATCGGTCCGGTTCAGGTAGCGCCGTACCGGCATCTGCCTTCACTCCGCATAGAGCCGCGTCACGAGCCGACGCGCCAGCACGCCGGCCACGCGGCGGCGATAATGGCCCGGGGTGAAGGTCGTCTTCATCGACATGATCTGGTCGCGCACAAGCGCGTCGAGTCCATTGAGTACGCCCGCGTCGAGCGGGCG
>VAZQ01000044.1 GCA_005883115.1 Alphaproteobacteria bacterium
CCTTGCTGTGGTCGTGATCGGCGCGATCCAATTTGCCGGCACAACGTGCTTCGCGCAAAGAGCACCGAGCGAGCGGGAGCTGCGTATCTACGCCGGACTGCACGACGCTGCGGCGCGCGGCGACGTCGGCGAAATCGAGCGGCTGATCGGTCAAGGCGAAAAGCCGAATATTCAAGACGCTAACAGCCGTACACCTCTGCACGTCGCCGCGTTTCTGCGCCAACACGGCGCGGCACGGGCGCTCCTGCGGCTGGGCGCCAGTGCGAATGCACTTGATGCCCAGCGCTACGACATTCTCACGATCGCGTCCGTGAACGATGATCTTGCGGTGCTCAATCTCGCTCTGGAGGGTGGCAGCAATGCGAGGGCCGTCACCAGCCTCTATAACGACACTGCGCTGATCGCTGCCGCCCATCGCGGGCATGTGGAGATCGTGCGGGCTCTCATCGCGGCGAAAGCGCCGCTCAATCACGTCAACGATCTCGGCCGGACCGCCCTGCTAGAGGCGGTCGTACTCGGCAACGGCGGCCGCAATCATACCGCAACGGTCGAGGCATTGGTCCAAGCGGGTGTCGATGTCACGCTGGCCGACCGGCATGGCACGACCGCCCTGCAACATGCCCGGACGCGCGGCTTTTCCCAGATCGCACGGATCCTGGAGCAGGCAGGCGCGCATTGAATCGGCACGCTCGTCCGGACGGCAGCACCGCTATGTCCACACGACGGAGCTATGAGTTTCATGGCATTTCGCTCGACCATTGCAACTGCGCCCGAATGAAAGCACCGGCCGACGCGATTGCGCGGCGGGCATCCTTCAGCTTCGCGACCCAGAGGTGCCAAGCGTGAATCATGTCGGGCCAAATCTCGAGCCTGACCCGCACATCAGCGGCCCCCGCCCGCCGGGCGATGCGCACAGCATCATCGAGCAGCGTCTCGGCTGAGCCCACCTGCACGAGTAGTGGAGGTAAGCCGGCGAGATCCGCGTGAAGCGGCGAGACCAGCGGATCGGCCGGATCGGTGTCCGCGAGATAGGCGGACGCCAACTCCTCAAGATAGGATCTCGAAATCAGCGGATCCACGTTGGCCTTGTCCGCAAGGCTTGCGCCGGTCATCTGCAGGTCAACCCACGGCGATACCAACCAAGCACAGCCGGGCAGCGGTTGTCCGCTATCACGCAGAGTTATCAGAAGCGCCAGCGTGAGGCCGCCACCGGCGCTGTCGCCAGCAACCGCTATCTTGGACGGGGCAATGCCCTGATCGAGGAGGAAATGGTAGGCCGCACGCGCGTCCTCGATTGCGGCGGGAAATGGGTGCTCAGGCGCGAGCCGGTATCCGACCGCGAGCGTACGCGCGCCGGCCGCGCGCCCCGTCTCCGTCACCATGCCGCGGTGGCTGACGATCGAGCCTGAGCAATAGCCGCCGCCATGAAAGAACAGGAGCACGCGCGAGGCATCGCTGCCGGGCGACAGCGACCATTCGGCGGGAACCCCGTTCGCACGGATCGGCTCCAACCTGATGTCACCAGCAACCGGAGAAATCGAGCCAATGGCGTCAAGCCGTTCGCGCCGTTCGGCAAAGCCGGTCGGCCGAGGCTTTGAGCGCAGTAATTCGCGAACAGTATCGATGTCGCTGCGGGACATGGGCAGATTCTGCGTCTCGATCGGATGCATCCCTAGAACGTTCGGATGGCGCTGCCAAATCGACGGCGCATCGGAGGCCCCAAATGTTGAGACCGCAGTTAACGGCTTGTCTGTTGTTTAGGGAACGTCTTCGCCGCGTTCGATGCGGCGCATCAGCCGCTCCAGCTTCTCCGAAGGCTTGGTGCGGAGATCAGCGTCGTACATTCGACGAAGTTGCTCGGCGATAGCAAATAGAGTCTCCGTCCCCAACCGAACGACGTTCTGCTTTTTGTCTTCGTCCTCGGGAACAGACATCTCGGATTGGCCTAGCTCGGAACACGCTACAAGACTGATTGAAGGCTGCCAACGCCGGCGCAGGGCAGAAGGTTCCTTCCGCTTGGAGCCTGGCCTGGCGCGAGGCTTGTACCCTCTCTAGATTGGGCGCGCCCGCTCGCACGGGCCGCCGCGCGCTCCGCGTGACAATCATAAGACGCCAAAACAGGGAGGACAAATGAGTGGTCTACGCATTTTAGCAGCAGCCCTCGCCGCGTTAGACCTCTCGCTCGGCAGCGTTGTCGCGGCATCTCCCGAAGTTTATCCAGCGCGGCCGATCAAAGTCATCGTTCCGACGCCTGCCGGCGGTCCGGTCGACGTGATCGCCCGGCTCGTTGGCAATTATCTGACCTCGTCCATCGGGCAACCCGTGGTGATCGACAATCGCCCCGGGGCCGGCAACACAATCGGCTCCAAAGAAGCGGCCCAGGCCGAGCCTGACGGTTACACGCTGCTCTATTCGAGCGCGAGCGGACTCGTGCTTGCCCCCCATCCTGCAGAAGAATGCCGGCTACGATCCGCTCGCCAGCTATGACCCGATCGTTCTGGTGGCGCAAAGTTCTAACCTCATGGTCGTCCACCCGTCGCTCCCGGTGAATTCGGTGCAAGAGCTCGTCGCCTACGCGAAGGCCAATCCGGGAAAGGTGAACTTCTCCTCGGGCGGCATCGGCGTGCTGCCGCATTTGATTGGTGAATGGTTCAAGTCAGCGGCTTCGATCGATATCGTACATGTCCCGTACCGAGGCGGCGGCCCTTCGATCAACGACCTGCTCGCCGGTCAGGTGCAGATGACGTTCGAAGGCACGAGCGTGCTGTTGCCGCTGATCCGAAGCGGCACGCTTCGCGCGCTCGCCACGACCAGTGCCACGCGCATCGCGGAGCTGCCAAACCTCCCAACCATGATTGAGAGCGGATTTCCCGGGTTTGTCTCCACCAGCTGGACCGGGCTGCTGGCTCCGGCGCGCACGCCAGGCGAGGTAATCGACAGGCTCAATACTCAAATGAACGAGGGTCTCAGATCGGCGGAGCTTGAATCTGCACTCGCCAAGCTCAGCAATCAACCTTTAGGCGGAACACCGCACGACTTCACGCAGCTGATCAAGAGTGACATCGGCAAATGGGCGCCCATCGTGAAGGGGCTCGGCCTCAAGCCGGATTGAAAGGAGTCTATATTCGGCTGAACCGGCGTTAAGCCGACGGCGCTAGCCGCCGTTCTGATCGCCATCCTCGCTGATGCGCTCGACCGAGACCACGCGTTCGCCTTCCGCAGTATCGAACACGATCACGCCCTGCGTCGAGCGTCCGGCAATGCGGATGCCCTCGACCCGCGTGCGAATGAGCTGGCCGCCGTCGGTAACCAACATGATCTGGTCCTCGTCCTCAACTGGAAATGAGGCGACCACAGGCCCGGTCTTGCCGGTCACCGCCATGGCGACAATCCCTTTGCCGCCGCGGCCGGTGGTTCGGTATTCGTACGAAGACGAGCGCTTGCCATAGCCGCGTTCGGAGACCGTGAGCACGAACTGCTCTGCCGCTGACATTTCCACGTAGCGCTGTTCGCCGAGTTCAATTGCCCCACTCGCCTCCTCCACATCTGGCGCAATCTCCTCCGCTTCGTCAGCAATTCCGCGACGCACGGCGCTAGCGCGCTTAAGATATGCCACGCGCTCGTCGGCGCTGGCGTCGACATGGCGCAGGATCGACATCGAAATAACCTTGTCTTCGGCAGCCAGTCTTATGCCGATATCGCCGATTGTATCTCGGCCCTTCTTCAAAGAAGTTTTGCTGGCCGCAAACCGTATGCACTGGCCTTCCCGGCTTGTAAGAAGGACGTCGTCGTGATCACTACAAAGTTCAACACTCGCGATCGAGTCGCCATCTTCCAATTTGATGGCCTTAATGCCTGAGGGGCGAACGTCAACATAGTGATCGAGAGCTATTTTTCGAACGATGCCGTTCGTCGTAGCGAACATCAGTTGGAGACCGGCCCATTTAGCTTCGTCCTCTGGCAACGGCATTATTGTCGTGATGCGCTCGTCCTGCTGCAGCGGCAGGATGTTAATCAGCGCCTTGCCGCGCGCTTGTGGTGCTGCCTGCGGCAGGCGCCACACCTTGTCTTTGTACACCCTGCCAAGCGAGGAGAAATACAACACTGGCGTATGCGTCGAGGCCACGAACAGACGCGAGACGAAATCCTGCTCGCGCGTCTGCATTCCGGCGCGCCCCTTGCCCCCGCGCCGTTGCGCCCGATACGTCGATAGCGGCACGCGCTTGACGTAGCCAAGATGCGAGACGGTGACCACCATGTCCTCGCGGTGAATGAGGTCCTCTTCCTCGACTTCGCCTTCCTGCTCGAGGATGACCGTACGGCGCGGGGTTGCGAACTTCTCACGCACGGCCCTGAGCTCGTCTTTCACGATGCTTTGGATGCGCGCGCGCGAGCGCAAGATGTCGAGATAGTCGGCGATTTCCTCGGCAAGCTTGTCGAGCTCGGCCTTGATCTCGTCGCGGCCGAGCGCGGTGAGGCGCTGCAGGCGCAGGTCGAGAATGGCTTTGGCCTGCTCGGGTGAGAGTTTATACGTGCCTGTCTTCGATACCTTGTGGCGCGGATCGTCGATCAGCGTGATCATGGCCTCCACATCACGCGCTGGCCAATCGCGCGCCATCAAGGTCTCGCGCGCCGTGTTAGCGTCGCTCGAGCCGCGGATGAGCTTGATCACTTGATCGATATTGCTGACAGCAATGGCCAATCCGACCAGCACGTGAGCCCGATCGCGCGCCTTCCCGAGCAAGTACTTGGTGCGTCGTGAGATCACCTCCTCGCGGAAGGCGATGAAGGAGGTGAGCAGGTCTTTGAGATTCATGACCTGCGGGCGACCACCCTCGAGCGCGACGACATTGGCGCCGAACGTCGACTGCAGCGGCGTGTACCTATAGAGCTGGTTGAGCACGACATCCGCCATAGCGTCGCGCTTGAGCTCGATCACGACGCGATAGCCCTCGCGGTCGGATTCGTCGCGCAGGGCGGCGATGCCGTCGATTTTTTTCTCGCGCCACAGTTCTCCAATCCGCTCGACCATCGCCGCCTTGTTTACCTGGTAGGGAATCTCGCTGACGGTGATCGCTTCACGTTCGCCTCGCAAAGTTTCGATCTCCACCTTGCCGCGCATGACGATGGAGCCGCGGCCGAAGGCGTAGGCGGCGCGGATGCCTGAATGACCGAGTATGATACCGCCGGTGGGGAAGTCTGGCCCGGGAATGATGCCGATCAGTTCCTCAATACCTAGGCCAGGATTCTCGATGAGCGCGATGCAGGCATCGATGACCTCGCCGAGATTGTGCGGCGGAATGTTCGTCGCCATTCCAACCGCGATACCACCTGCGCCGTTTACCAGAAGGTTCGGAAACCGTGCCGGCAGAACCACCGGCTCTTTCTCGTTGCCATCGTAGTTCGGCTGGAAATCGACCGTTTCCTTGTCGATGTCGTCGAGCAGCTCCATGGCCGCTCTGGCGAGGCGACACTCCGTGTACCGCATGGCGGCGGGCGGATCGCCATCGACCGAGCCGAAGTTGCCCTGCCCGTCGATGAGCGGCAGGCGCATGGAGAAGTCCTGCGCCATACGCACCAGCGCGTCGTAGATCGCCTGGTCGCCGTGTGGATGGTATTTGCCCATCACGTCGCCGACGACACGCGCCGACTTCACGTATTTCTTGTCGGGGGTGTGCCCGTTCTCGTGCATCGAATAGAGGATGCGCCGATGCACCGGCTTGAGGCCGTCGCGCGCATCCGGCAGCGCGCGCGCCACGATCACGCTCATGGCGTAATCGAGGTAACTGCGCTTCATCTCCTCGGTGATGGAGACAGGGCGAATATCGGACGGGCCGGGTGCTTCCGGCTGCTGGTCGTTATCGTCGGCCAAGGGAAAATCCTGCGGGTCAGGGTTTGAAAGTGCTTAGCTGATTCAGCCGGCAAGCGCTACCCAAAAACGTGCCCGCCGGAAGCTATTTTCATATGGTGACTCAGTGACTTATCGTCAAGTCGCGGCGGCCGGCCAAGGCTCTCGCCCAGGCCCCGCATTGCGGGGCTTTTTTGCCGCGGCCTAATGCCCAAACACCACCGCATGCATGATGCGGCCGGGCAGCAGCGTGAAAGACCAGCAACCACGAGTGCGCCCATAAAGATCGAGATCATGGCGTTACGGTGCATTTCAACGCGCATGCACGACCGCGAGCGGCAGCGTCGCCAAGGTAAACATTGAGAGCAGATGGATCAGGCTCCATCGTTCCCAGATACGCAGGTCGTGGATAAAAACGAGGTCGCCGCCACCGTCACCATAAGCGCGACCCAGAACCAGCCGATGGTGCGATGAGGCAGCGTACCCTTAGGTGCGGCGAGTTGGACGGCACCCAGACCAAAAGCGGCGATGGCGGCAAACGCGTGCAGATTGTCGCCGGTGCGGCGTTCAGCAGCGGCGCGAGCGACACGGCTTGTTCTCCTCATCGCCCGCCGGGCCTGCGCGACTGCCTGAAACGGGCCGCCCGAGCGGGAGCTGAGCTCGCGCCGCGTGCGTCAAAACGGAATCTCGTCGTCCATGTCGCCGCGCTTGCCGGCGCCGGCCAGGGCCGGCTTCTTCTCGCGCGCCGACGGGCCGGAGGAACCGAATTCATCTTCCTCAGCGCTGAGCTCACCGCCGGCGCGATCGCCCGCCCGGTCAAGCATGGTGAGCTGCGAGTTGAAGTTCTGCAGCACGACTTCGGTGGTGTACTTGTCCTGGCCCGATTGGTCCTGCCATTTGCGCGTCTGCAACTGCCCCTCGAGATAGACCTTGGATCCCTTCTTCAAATACTGCTCGGCGATCCGGCAAAGGCCCTCATTGAAGATGACGACGCGGTGCCACTCGGTGCGTTCGCGGCGCTCGCCCGTTGTCTTGTCGCGCCATGTATCGCTAGTGGCCACACTCAAATTGGCGACCGGCCGGCCATCTTGCGTGCGTCGGATCTCGGGGTCTTTGCCGAGATTGCCGACCAGAATCACCTTGTTGACGCTACCGGCCATGACGCTCTCCTGCTGATGTGTGTTTTTCCAAGCCAGCGTAATCCCAAGCATGGGACCAAGTCGCCGCCCTCCCCTCCACCATCACGCTTTTCCACAGCGGCCGGCGGGCAAAAGTGACGGCGCTAATGTTCCCTGTTTGTTCTAGCACCAAACGCCGGCAAATGCAAATGCTCAAGGAGGAATTTTGGCTGACGTCGGCCAGCGCCCGGACGCAACCGGACGTTGGGCGATCTTGCGACGTTGTCCACAGCCGTCTGAAAGCGGGGGCCTTGCCCCTTCGCGCACTGGCGAATGGCCCCCGTTCTTACTACGTTCCCCCATCGGGGTCCGTGCGCGTAAAGCTGGGCTCCTTGCCCTCGCCGATGTGACCGCCTTGGCCTCGCAAATATGATCGCGCCCACGGACCGCATGAACGACCTCTTGGACCAGAGCCGCCGGCAAGTATCGACCGAAGGTGCACGCGTTATCGCCATCCGCGGCGCGCGCGAACACAATCTCAAAAACATCGATCTCGAGATTCCACGCGATCGCCTGGTGGTGTTCACCGGCCTCTCGGGCTCCGGTAAGTCCTCGCTGGCCTTCGACACCATCTACGCCGAGGGCCAGCGCCGTTATGTCGAGTCGCTCTCCGCCTATGCCCGCCAGTTCCTCGAGATGATGCAGAAGCCGGATGTCGACCAGATCGATGGTCTCTCGCCCGCCATCTCGATCGAACAGAAGACCACCTCGCGCAATCCCCGCTCGACGGTCGGCACGGTCACCGAGATCTACGACTATATGCGGCTGCTTTGGGCCCGCGTGGGCGTGCCCTATTCGCCGGCCACCGGGCTGCCGATCGAAAGCCAGACGGTGTCGCAGATGGTCGATCGGATCGTAGCGCTGCCGGAGGGAACGCGGCTCTATCTGCTCGCCCCCGTCGTACGCGGACGCAAAGGCGAATATCGCAAGGAGCTTGCCGATTACATGAAGCGCGGGTTCCAGCGAGTGAAGATCGACGGCAAATTTTACGAAATCGCGGAGGCGCCCGCGCTCGACAAGAAATACAAGCATGACATCGACGTGGTGGTGGACCGCGTGGTCGTGCGGCCCGACCTCACACCGCGGCTCGCGGACTCGCTCGAGACAGCGCTCAAACTCGCCGATGGACTGGCGGTAGTGGAGTTCGCAGACGGTGCCACGGGCACCGAGCCCACGGCGGCCGAACGAAAGACAGCGAAAATCCACGACCAGAGCGGACCGCAGCGCCTCATCTTCTCGGAGAAATTCGCCTGCCCGGTATCGGGCTTTACCATTCCGGAGATCGAGCCGCGACTATTCTCCTTCAACAATCCGTTCGGCGCCTGTCCGGCCTGCGGCGGGCTCGGCGTCGAACAGCACATCGACCCCGATCTCGTCATTCCCGACCGCGACAAGAGCTTGCGCGGCGGCGCGATCGCGCCGTGGGCAAAATCAAGCTCGCCCTACTACACGCAGACGCTGCTCGCCCTCGGCAAGCACTACAAATTTAGCCTCGACAGCAAATGGAAGGACCTGCCGAAGAAAACGCAGGAGGCGATCCTCTACGGCTCGGGCGAGGATGCGATCCGGTTCGTCTACGACGACGGGCTGCGCTCCTACGAGACCAGAAAGCCGTTCGAGGGTGTTGTGACCAACCTCGAGCGGCGCTGGCGCGAGACCGAGAGCGAGTGGGCGCGCGAGGAAATGGCCAAATATTTCACCGACATTCCTTGCGCTGCGTGCGACGGCTATCGACTCAAACCCGAGGCACTGTGCGTGAAGGTCGGCGGACTGCACATCGGCGAGGTCGCGAATATGTCGGTCAAGCGGGCCGGCGAATGGTTCACGCAATTGCCAAAGGCGCTGAATGCCAAGCAGAACGAGATTGCGGTGCGGGTGCTCAAGGAAATCCGCGAACGGCTTAGATTCCTCGTGGATGTTGGGCTCGAATATCTCACACTGGCACGCGCCTCCGGAACGCTCTCCGGGGGTGAAAGCCAACGCATTCGTCTCGCGTCGCAGATCGGCTCCGGCCTCACGGCCGTGCTCTATGTGCTCGACGAGCCTTCGATCGGGCTGCACCAGCGCGACAATGCGCGGCTGCTCGACACCCTCAAGCGTCTCCGTGATCTCGGCAATACTGTGATCGTGGTAGAGCACGACGAGGACGCCATCCGCACCGCCGATCACGTGCTCGATATCGGGCCCGGCGCCGGCATTCACGGCGGACATATTGTCGCGCAGGGCACGGTGGAGGATCTCATCGCGACCCCAGCCTCGCTGACCGGCAAATATTTGTCGGGCGAGATGGCGGTTACCATTCCCGAACGGCGGCCCAGAAACGCGCGCCGCACGCTCGCTCTCGTCAACGCGCGCGGCAATAATCTCAAGCACGTCACGGCCGAGATACCACTCGGCCTATTCACCTGCGTCACGGGCGTGTCTGGCGGCGGCAAATCGACTTTGCTGGTGGACACGCTCTACAAGGCGATCGCGCGTAAGCTCAATGGCGCATCCGAGGCCCCTGCCCCGCATGATCGCATCGAGGGACTGGAGCATCTCGATAAAGTGATCGACATCGACCAATCGCCCATCGGGCGCACGCCGCGCAGTAATCCGGCGACCTATACTGGCGCGTTCACCCCGATCCGCGAGTGGTTCGCGGGCCTGCCCGAGGCGAAGGCGCGCGGATATGAGCCCGGCCGCTTCTCCTTCAACGTCAAGGGCGGGCGCTGCGAGGCTTGCCAGGGCGACGGCGTGATCAAGATCGAGATGCACTTTCTGCCCGACGTCTATGTCACCTGTGACGTTTGCAAGGGCAAGCGGTACAACCGCGAAACGCTGGAGGTGCTGTTCAAGGGCAAGTCAATCGCGGATGTTCTCGATATGACTGTCGAGGAGGCGCTGGAGTTCTTCAAGGCAGTGCCGCGTGTGCGTAACGTGCTTGAGTTGTTGCACCGCGTCGGGCTGGATTACATCCACGTGGGCCAGCAGGCCACCACGCTCTCCGGCGGCGAGGCGCAACGGGTCAAGCTCGCCAAGGAACTCTCCAAGCGCGCCACTGGGCGTACGCTCTACATCCTGGACGAGCCGACCACTGGGCTGCACTTCCACGACGTGAAAAAGCTGCTCGACGTGCTGCACGAGTTGGTCGAGCAGGGCAATACGGTGGTAGTGATCGAGCACAATCTCGATGTGATCAAGACCGCCGACTGGATTATCGATCTTGGTCCCGAAGGCGGCGACGGCGGCGGCGAGATCATCGCGGCGGGCACGCCGGAGGACGTTGCCAAGATGAAACGCAGCTATACCGGGAAATTTCTCGCGCCGGCACTGACGCGGCGGGACGCCAAGCGCAGGCCTCGCACGGAAGCGGCCGAATAGCTCCTCACATTCGCGGCAGCGGGCGCTTCGATTTGGCGGCGGACGGCACCTTTACCCATGCCTCGCCATCGAGCACGATGTCGTCGCCGACCTTGCAGCTGCAAGCGAGGCGCGCGCGCTGGCGCGCAGGGATGAGCTCGGCCACGGTCACGGTCACGTCGACCCGGTCGCCGATCCTGACCGGCGCACGGAAGTTGAGAGTCTGGGAGATGTAGACGGCCCCGGGGCCGGGGAGTCGCGTCCCCAGCACCGCCGAGATCAGGCTCGCGGTGTAGAGGCCATGCGCGATCCTCTTGCCGAACTGGGTCTTGGCCGCGAAATGCTCCGACAGATGGATGGGGTTGCGATCGCCGGTCAATTGCGCGAAGCCAACCACGTCCGAGGACGCGATCGTCTTGGACAAGCTCTCGCTCATGCCGATCGAGAGATCCTCGAAATAAAGAATGCGCAACGCCAGGATCATCGGACGCAACGGTAGCCCGGATTTTTCAGATGCTCCATCCGGCCTGCGGATACCGACTGGATGCGCACCGAGCGTTCCGCGCGGCTTTCCCCGACCCCGACATTCACATCATGCGGCGGCGAGCTCCTTGTCCCTGACTTCGGCGCGCTGCGCCGCAGGGCGCGCGGCGAGGCGGGTGGTATAGGCGATGAACTCCGGACGCTCCGGCAACATTTTGAACATCATGCCCCAGCGTAGCGTCGAGCCGATGACCACGTCGGCAGCGGTGAACCGGTCTCCCATGAGATGCGGGCCCTTGGTCAGCGCGTTTGCCATCACGTCCATTACGGTGTCGAAATCCCCGTACCCGAGCGCGGCACGCCGCGCCTCTTCCTTCCGGGGAAAGGCCCGATCCATGATGGCCGGCTCGATGCAGCTCGGACCGAAGAAGAGCCACTTGAGATAGACGCCGCGGTAGGCGGTTCCGATCGGCACGTTGAGCTTGGCGCGAGGAAATTCGTCCGCGAGATAGGCGCAGATCGCCGCCGCCTCGGTGATGACCGTATCACCATGCTTGAGCGCAGGCACTTTGCCCATCGGGTTCACCGCGAGGTAATCCGCCCTGCGGTTCTCGCCCTTGCTCAGGCTCAACAGATGGATGTCGTAAGGCTCACCGATCTCCTCCAGCATCCAGCGCGTGATCGAGGAGCGCGATGGGGCGGCATGATAGAGCGTAAGCTTCGCCATGCGGTACTCCATTATTGACTGGCGTATTCTTTAATCTTGAATCGTGTCGGTTCTGCGAATGGCCGACAAACGAGAGCATCAAATGGGCGAGGCGATACGCTGGACTGGTGGTGTGGTGCTGCTCGGCTCATTGCTCGCTGCTGCGCCGCTCGCCGCGGCGCAGATCGGAACAGGTCGCCAGACGGTCGACGTGAATGGCACGCCCCTGGTGGTCTTCACCTACCGCCCGGCAGCGTGTTCCGATCCGTCGCTGCTCATGGTCTTTCACGGCATCGCCCGGAACGCTCGCAGCTATCGCGATGACGCGCGTCCTCTCGCGGATCGGATATGCCTGCTGGTGGTCGCACCGGTATTCGACAAGCAGGTCTTCCCCACCTGGCGCTACCAGCGCGGAGGCATCGTCAAGGACGCGGTGGTGCAGGATGCGCGCGACTGGACCGGCGGGCTGGTGCTCAATCTCGTCGCCTGGGTGCGACAGCAGGAACGGCGCACCCTCCCCTATTCGCTGTTTGGCCATTCAGCAGGCGGCCAATTCGTCGACCGCTTGACCGCCTTCATAGGGACCGAGGCGCGACGCATTGTGGTCGCGAACGCGGGAAGCTATGTCTTTCCCAGCCTTGACGTTGACGCCCCCTTCGGACTGGGAAAGGCCTATTCCGGAACGAAGGGCGAGGTAGCGCTGCAGCGTTATCTGGAACAGCCGCTGACCATCTATCTCGGTCAAGGCGATACCCGCGACGACGAACGAAACGATTATCCCGAGGCACTGGCCCAAGGGGCATCACGCTATCAGCGCGGAATAAACGTATTCAACGCCGCCAAGAACCTGGCACAAGCGCGCGCGTGGCGCTTCAACTGGCGACTCGTTGAATTGCCGGGCGTCGGCCACAACGCGCGCAAGATGTTCGCCGCGCCCCAGGCTTCGGAGGCACTATCCCCATGAACGGACGGTGAGACGCCCATGCGCCTCGTAATCGGCGCATCGATCATGGCGATCATCGCCGCGCCCGCCGCCGGTGCCGATGCCCAAATCGAAAGCACCGTTGCACGCCACGTCGGCGCGATCGTACCGCCCGATGGGGCCGGCGGCGTCGCGGTGGCGCTGCGCTTCGAAGGGCGTACCCGGTTCTTCAATTACGGCTGGGCCGATCGCGCCGACAAGCGCCTGATCGCCAGCGACACGCTGTTCAATCTCGCGTCGCTGCGCAAGGTATTCGAGGCGACGCTGCTGGCCGAAGCGGTCCGCAACGGGGAGCTCCGGCTCGACGAGCCAGTTGCCAAATATGTGACCGAGCTGGCGCAAGACCGCGACATCGCCCGCCTCACGCTTGGCCAACTTGCAACGCACACGTCGGGGCTGCTGCTGCCGCAGCCGGAGTTCATCCGCACGCTCAACGCGTGGAAGGCCCAGAAACCGCCCGGCGCCCAGCATCTCTACACCCATGCCGGCTACGTGTTGCTGCAGCTAGCTCTTGAGCGGCGTTACGGCACGCGGATCGAGGAGTTGATCGAGCAGCGCCTGCTGCGGCCGCTCGGCATGGCTTCGACGATGGTGCGCAGCCTCTCCCCCGAGCACAAGCGCCGCGCGGTGCAGGGCTACGCCGAGGACGGCACGCCGCTCAGGGAGCCCGGCAGCCAGGAAAGCTATTATCACTGGCAGGGTACCGGCCAGATGTACTCCTCCCCGCGCGACATGGCCGTCTTTCTCGCTGCCAATCTCGGCGAGCTGCCGGTCGAACAGCCGCTGCGGGAGGCGATGAGGCTGGCGCAGCAGGGCATCGTGACCATCGACCCGGGCAACCGGCAAGCGCTCGCCTGGGAAATTTCATTCGGAGACGCGCCAACCATCATCGAAAAATATGGCGGCCTCAATAACGCATCGGCTTATATCGGCATGATGGCGCACCGCAAGCTCGGCATCGTGCTTCTCGGCAACAACGAAGTCGGCCGCCGCATCATGCTTGACCTCGCCACGGCGCGGCGCCGTCGGACATGAGGCACGACATGCGGTTCAGATTAAGCACGCGGACCCTCGTACTCGCGCACGCGCAGCTTGCGCACGCTCAGCTCGTCCACCTCAAGCGCTTGAAAGCGCGCCCTCTTAACCGTCACGCGGCCAAGGGCGAGCCGGCCAATGGCGAGCGCGCCGACGGCCACGGCTCCGAACGCGGCTGCGCCGAGCGCAAGGGCGATCACGCTAGCAGCAGGAAAGGCTTGGGCTCGGCGGACAATGTCGCGCGGCATGAAAGGCCTCCCTCGGGGCAACCCTGTTTTCGTCCGGCGCGTGAGAGCCCGGCCCGCCGGCCGCGTACCCATATCGGATATCGGCCAAACGAACTACAATGCCCTGCCGCTTTCAAAACTCACAGCATTGTGCCGAACAAGTTTTCTCTGGCAGTATTAACATAAGCCTGGGTCGCAGCACGAGATCACAATAAACAGCATCGCGACCTGGGTTGCTTCGGGAGGTTACGAGCATGGCGCAGCTGCATGTTCTCATGGGCGCGGATACAATCCGTGCGCGTCCGGTAATCCGCACTATCGGCCTCGAAGACCTCAAGGACGCGCTCACGCGCGGGTTTGCCGATTTTTCCGCCATTCCGACCCATGCCGTCTTCTTGTGCTTGATCTATCCGATCGTTGGTCTCGTCCTGGCGCGGGCAATATTGGGTTACGCCCTCTTGCCGTTGTTGTTTCCCCTTGCGGCGGGTTTCGCGCTGGTTGGCCCCTTTGCGGCGATCGGCTTCTACGAACTGAGCCGGCGCCGCGAACAGGGCCACGACATTTCCTGGGAGGATGCCTTCGACGTGCTGCATTCGCCATCGCGCGATGCCATTGCCGCTCTCGGTTTCCTGCTGCTGGTCATCTTCGCGATCTGGATCGCGGTCGCGCAGGCCATCTACGTCGCCAATTTCGGCTATCAGCCGGCCGCCTCGATCCCCCATTTCATCCGTCAAATCTTCACCACGCCCGAGGGGTGGATGCTGATTGTCGTCGGCAATTTGGTCGGTTTCCTATTCGCAGTGACGGTATTGATCGTCAGCGTCATCGCATTTCCCCTGCTGGTCGACCGCGAGGTCGGCGCGGTCGAAGCGGTGCTGACGTCGCTTCGTGCGGTCGCCGCCAACCCGATCACCATGGCCGCCTGGGGATTTATCGTCGCCGCGCTGTTGCTGGCGGGCTCGTTGCCATTTTTCTTCGGCTTGGCGGTCGTGGTGCCGGTACTAGGCCATTCGACCTGGCATCTCTATCGCAAGGTTGTGGAACCCGATCTCAGCCCGCGCCCAGAGTATCCGCGTCAGCCGCAAAAGCGTCGATATGCGGCCCAGTTTCCGGCCGCGCTGTTCGCCGGTGAGGAGAAGGAGCCGCCCACCCGCTCCTAAGCGCGCCGCGCGTGAAGCTTTCCCCCGGCACCTCACGCAACAAGGCTGCTCGCGGACCATTCACAAACCTGCGTCGCCGGTTGGGGCAGCGCGCTGTTAGCCCGCAACTCGTAGCCGATCGCCCGCAGCGTGCCTTTCGCCGCGCACATCTCCACCGCGATCCGGGTAAACGGATTGAGCACGGGTGGAGCGACCCACGCGAATTCGCCGCGGCCGAACGGCTGCGGCCATGACGAAAGCGCCTCCCGCCGCGCACGGCTGTGCGCGGTGGCTTCCTCGGGAGAACTCTTGAGCAAGAGTGTCGCGCAGACCCGCGCCTCCCATGGTATCGTGCTGTGCAGCCAATCGTTGGCCGCCGAGGTCTGCTCGACCCGAGTGGCAAAATTTTCCTCGGTACGCTCGATGACGCAGCATTCGCCGCGCTCGCATCCGATCAGCGTGAAGATTACGGGACGCGCGACCGGCACGGTTTCGAGCCGGTACCTCGCCTCGCCGAAATCTCGGCAGTTCTCAAACACCTCGCGCAGCAGATGGTCCGGCGGTCGGAAGCGGATCGGCCAGGTCCGCAGCGCATTGGCGGCGAGATCGTACGGCCGCAGCCACGGCTTGCGCGTGCGCCGCCAAAGCGGCGCCTGGTTGATGGCGGCCGCGAAGCGCCCGGCCGCGCACGCGGTCAGCGTGCCAGCATAGCCGGGCCAGGTGACGTTCATGAACTCACCCGCGGCCCCGCGCATGCGGGCGACCTCGACATGGCGCCCAAGCCCCGGAAAGGGCCAATCGAGCGTACGCGCGAGCCAGGGCGCGCCATCCTGCTCACGGGCAACCGCGGTACAGCCCCATTGATAGGTACCGTTGAGAAACCAGATGCCGGCAAAGCCGAGCGCCGCGACAATGGCTTCAAGCTCCGCAATGTAAGGCGAGTACGAGCGCTTGAGCCAGCTACGGGTCACCGCGTCCAAGGCGGGAAGCAGCATGTTCACGGTCGGCGCCAGCCAAGTCACGCAATCGTCCCGCAACGCGCGTGCCCGCACGCGTGCATCGAGCGCATGACGAACGGGTCCGCCCTCACGAACATCCACAATCGGAATGAAAACGCGCTTGCTCACGGCAGAGGATGCTTACGACCATTTCGGCGGCTGAGCCATACCATTCCAGGACGGCGACACCGCCGCGACCCCCTGCCGCGGTGCCGGCCAAACTGATCGATTGGCCACCGCCGCGACATTATCTAAACTCGTCCAAACTTATTGGAAGGTCGCGGCTAAACGTGTCAAACGTGGTGCAGCTTGCTGGCACGGTGCTAACGGTTCTCACCCTGGCAGCGCTTGCAAGCCCGTTGCGAGCCGACGACGACTTCCCGATCGTCGGCACTTATACGGAAAATCAGGTCTGCAAGGCCGATGGCTCGGATCCCGGCGTCTCACGCGTGAAGATTACGCGCCACGACATCGATTCCCTCTTCGGCCTGTGCACGATCCTCAGCAAGAAACGCGAAGGCCCCACCTTCATGGTTCATGTGGAATGCAAGGGTCCAGGCGGCAGCCAGATGCTCGGCGACGTGAACTTCACGCCACGCGAGGACAAGACCATTGATTTTTCCGATCAGGATCAGACTTACAAGGCCGTGCTCTACAGGTGCCCCGACTGAGCGGCCGGCGCGCTGCTTCACCACGCTACGGCGCGCGAACGAAGGAGAAGCCGCCATGCCAGCGATGACCGCGACGAAGTTCGACGTTGTCCCCCTCAGCACGCATATTGGGGCGGAAATCCGCGGCCTCGATCTACGCGAAAGGCCCGACGAAGAGACTATTCGCGCCATTTATCAGGCCTGGCTCGATCACCTCGTCATCGTTTTTCCCGACCAAAAACTGTCGCAGGAGGATTTGGTCCGTGTGACCGGGTATTTTGGCGAGCTCAGTGAGCTGTCCCGGCCGGCAAAATATTTTCCGAAGGGCTATTCGCGCCTGCTACCCGGCATCATGCTGATTTCCAACATCCGCGAGAACGGCGAGCCAATCGGCGCGCTGCCGGACGGGGAGATGATGTTCCATCACGACATGATCCACGCCGAGGTGCCGAGTAAGGCGACGCTTCTGTATTCCGTCGAAATTACCTCGACCGGCGGCAACACGCTGTTCGCGAGCGGCTATGCCGCATATGACACGCTCGATCCGGCGATCCGTGATCGGCTCGAAGGCTGCAAGGCTCTACACCACTACAATTACGGATCGACCCAGAAGGGAGACAACCGCGGCACTACCGCTTTCGCCGAATGCATCCACCCCGTGTTTCGTACTCACGAGGACACCGGCCGCAAGGCGGTCTATGTCAACCGGCTGATGAGCGTCGGCATTGTCGACATGCCGCCCGGCGAAAGCGAGCCGCTCTTGAACGCGGTGTTCGACCATTCCGAGAAGCGCGAGTTCGTCTACGAGCACGTCTGGCGCGTCGGCGACCTCCTGCTTTGGGATAATCGCTGCTCGTCGCACGCGCGTACTGATTTTCCCTCGAGTGAGCGCCGGCTGATGCTGCGCACGACGGTCCAGGGAACAGTGCGCCCGTATTGAGCGCGGCGGGGACCTGACGCGTCGTGCGCCGTCACGTCCACTCGCCGTGTGCTCACGCGAGCACGGTCTTCAAAACCGCGAACAACTTTTCGACGTCCTCGTCTGTATTCCACACATGTGGCGTCACGCGCATGGCTTGGCCGCGCACGGAGACAAAGACATTGGCCGCGGCGAGACGCATCGGCAGATCGGACGGTATCCCGCCGCTGAAGCGCAAGCCGAGGTAATGGCCGGCGCGACGATGGGCGGGCACGCTGGCGATCCCGAATGCGCTGTGCGCGCGTTCTGCAATGGCGTGCGTGCGCCGCCGCAGCGTCTCGAGCACGCGCGGTACCGTCCATTCCGACAGAAGCCTCAGGGACGCCTCGGCCACTGGCATCAACGCAAAATTGCTCCGCTCCCCCACGTCGAAACGGCGCGCGCCAGCTTGAAATTCGGGGCTATAGTTGACGAGGCCGGCGAAATCCTCGGAATCCTTGCGCGCAATCCAGTTATGCTCGATTGGGCGACCGCTTTGCCAGCGCGGTGCAACGTAGAGAAAACCAAGACTGTACGGACCGAGCAGCCATTTGTAGCTGGCCACCGCGACAAAATCGGGATCGATGCGCTTCACATCGAGGGGCAGAGCGCCGACCGACTGGGTTGCATCTACGCACAGCACGGCGCCGACGCGCCGACATGCAGCCCCGATTGCCTCGAGGTCGATGAGCCCGCCGTCCGTCCAATGACAATGCGGGACAGCGACGATTCCGGTCGATGCCTCTATGGCGGAGAGCAACGCCGAAGTCCAATCGTCGTCGCCTGGCCGAGGCACCGAGACGAACGCCGCGCCGGTTCGCTCCGCGACATCCATCCACGGATAGACGTTGGATGGAAATTGCTCGGACAGCGTCACAATGGTTTGCGACTTCCGGACGGGAATATTGTGCGCTGCCTGCGCCATGCCGTAGGAGACCGCCGGAGCGAAGGCGACATCATCGGCCTCGGCATTGATGAGGCGTGCAAACAATTTTCTCACCGCCTCGCTCGAGGTGAAGAAATCGGCCGGAGCGATGCTCCACGGCTGGGCTTTGCGCCACAGCCCTCGCTCACCTGCAGCAAGCGAGGCTTTCGGCAGCGGCGATAGGTACGCGCAATTCAAGAACGCGATGTCATCCGGAATGTCGAAAAGATGACGCTGGCTCGGCAGAGGACGCGCGGCGATCGAGTTTGTCATCGGGGACTGCCGTCGTCGGCTTCAGCAAAAGGATATGAAATGGCGGCCGATCAGGCGCAAAGCGTGGGATTTCACCGCTTGTCGAAAACCATCACCTTGGAGACGAATGCGTTGACGTCGCGAATGTGGGTCAGGCCGCAGTCAGCCGCAATCGTCCGAAAGTCCTCCTTGAGGTAACTATTGTAGTAGGGCTCATGGTAGCTGCACGGAAAGAGCTTGAGCATGGCATCGTAGTCCGGTTCGTCGCCGATCTGCAGAGAGTCCACGAGGACCAGCCGGCCGCGCCGCTTCAGCACGCGGGCGAACTCACGAAAAACAATGCGGCGCACCTTCGGCGGCAATTCGTGAAACATGAAAATGCTCGTCACCGCATCCTCGCTTTCACTCTCGATGGGAAGCGCCTCCCCGTTTCCGACCACGACATTGATCCAACACCACCGCTTTAGGTGACGTGTCGCCTCGGCGACGTAGGCCTCCGACAAATCGATCCCCAGCGCTGGCAGACGCGGCCAAGCTTGCTTTAATGAATCGAGGAAACGGCCGGTGCCGCAGCCGACGTCTAGCAACTTGAGGCGCCGCTGATCGCGCCCGGCGAAGATTTCATACAGCGGCACCAGTGCTTGCCGTCGCGTCACGTTCGCCGAACCGTTGAACAGAACCTCGACTTGGGTGTCGTAGCGCTGCGCCGACTCCTGCGTCAGCCATCCGCCCGACTGGAAATGGAAATTCTGAAGGTAATAGTTCGGCCGCTTGCCGCGCGTCTGCCCGGTCAGCACCTCACGGATCTCGCGGCTCTCGCGGCGTCGGTGGATCGTTGGCAGATCCTCGAAGAAGAGGCGCGAGCGGGCGAGCAGGTCCGACAATGTGCCGTCGTGATCTACGGGCAGAGGATAGATGCCGGCCTCGACATTGGCGAGGTCCTGCCGGAACAGGACCGCCATGTCGGCGTAGAGACGCCCGCGATCGGGCACGCTCACGCGCGTTTGCGGGCGCTCTCCGGCGCGTTCGCGCACACCTTGGCGCAAGCGCCGCATCACCATGCCATGGCCGATATACCAAGCAACGCGCGGCACCTGCCGTGCGCCATAGGCCATGCGCGTGGCGAATTGAGACACGGGATCGGCCATGCCGTCGCTCCGCAGTGGTTAGGCTACTCCATAACAAGGTTCGACGAGCCGCAACCGTTCCGCCGACACGAGCTTCGCGACGCGCGCTGATGCCTCACGCGCCGAGCTTCGCGGCAAGATCCTCCAAATTCGCGGCCGCGACGTCGACAGGTACTGTTGGAGCGACTTCTCCGATGCCGGGCCCGCGCTCGTTCGGTCGCGCGACGTGGGCAGTACGCAGCCCGCATTTGGCCGCTGCCTGAAGATCGTCGCTATGGGCGGCGACCATCATGCAATCACCAGGTGGCAAATCGAACGCCTCGCAAGCGGCGAGATAGACGCGCGGTTTGCGCTTGTAGTCACGTGCGATTTCCGCGCCCAGGATCGCGTCCCAGGGAAAATTGTTGCGGCGGGCGAGATCGACCATCAGTGAAATGTTGCCGTTCGAGACCGGCGCCAGGAGAAAACCGCGCTTGAGCCGAGCAAGGCCGGCGGGCACGTCGGGCCAGGCGGGAAGGCGGTGCCACGCCAGATTGAGATCGCGCGCCGCCGCTTCGGCAAGTTCGGCAACGCCGAACCGCGGCAGAATGCGATCCAGGTTGCGCCGGTGCAGCACGTCGAGCTTGCAGAACGGCGCGCGGCCGGCGCGAATCTCCTCCATGGCGGGCTGGTACTCGTTGCGCCACGCATCGGCGAAGGCCAACCAGTCGAGGCGATGGCCGGCGCGAGCGAGAATAGTCTCGGCCTCGCGCGCAACACCGGTACGGAAATCGACGAGCGTGCCGAAGACGTCAAAAAACAGCGCCTTGACGGTTATCATCTGCTTGCAGTTAGCGCTGCTACGATCCCGCCCGCTCCATGCCCTTCGATTTGAGCACCTCGGCGGCGGCCGGGCCCGAGAGCGCATCGAGCAGCGCCTTCGCGGCCGCGCTCTCCTTGGCCTGCGCGCCAATTGCGGCCGCATAGACGGTATAGTTCTGAATTTCCGCCGGGAGCGGACCGACCAAAACGACGCCCTTCACCGGCAGGATTTCGCTGATCTGATGAATGCCGAGCTCGGCCTCGCCTCGCGCAATGTGCTCCGCGACCGAGCCGCCGGGAATCAACTTTGCCTTCGGCTTGACCTCGGCGGCGATCCCGAGCTTGTCGAGGAGACCAGCGACGTAGATCCCACTCGAGCCCCCAGCGGCAGGATCAATGTAGGCAACCGACTTGGCAGCGAGCAGCGCCTGCTTGAACGCCACGACCGAGCCGATGTCCGGCTTGGGCGTGCCGTCCTTGACCATGACCCCGACAGCCACGCGTGCAAGGTTGACCCGGCTACCGGAAACGAATTTGCCCTTGC
>VAZQ01000322.1 GCA_005883115.1 Alphaproteobacteria bacterium
CGGTCACGACTATCTGCGCGATACCGCAACCAAGCATCGGATCTTCTCCGACCTATTTCGGCTCTCGACCTATCTCATTCCGCGCTCGCGGCTGCCAAAACTGCCGCGTGAGGTCGAAGATGCCATGGGCTACCGGTACGCGTCAGGGCCGAGCGGCCGATGACGCTCGATCTGCGCGGCCATTTCAGCGAATTTCGTGGCGCGCAACCCGGGCGCATTCATTTGGCAGCGCACAGCCATCATTTTTGGCCGGATGCAGCCTGCGCGGCGCATCGCAAGGCGCTCAGCGATGCCGCGCGACTCGCCGACAACAAATGGGAGACGGTTTTTGGCGATCTGATTCCGCGCGTGCAGCGCGGCATCGCCGCCAGGCTGGCGCTGCCCGATGCCACGACCATCGCGTTCGCGCCCAACACGCATGATTTCGTCAGACGCCTGCTCTCGGCGCTGCCGGCGGGAATGAGGCCGCGCATTCTCACGAGCGACAGCGAATTCCACTCCTTCACGCGCCAAATCGCCCGCCTCGAGGAAGACGGGCTTGTCGCCGTCGAGCGCATACCCGCCGAGCCGTTCGCGAGCTTTCCCGAACGATTTGCATCTGCGACGCGCCGGGGCGGCCATGATCTCGTCTTCGTCAGCCAAATCTTTTTCAACTCGGCCGCGTCGGCCGGACCGCTCGACGCCATCGCCGGCGCGGTGCAAGGCGCGCAAGCATTGGTCGTGTTCGACGGCTATCACGGCTTCATGGCGCTGCCGACGGCGTTTGCGGGGAGCGCCGGTCGCGCGTTCTATATGGCGGGCGGCTACAAATATGCGATGGCCGGGGAGGGCGTCTGCTTCATGCATTGCCCGCAAGGCTTTGCCATGCGGCCGCGCGACACCGGCTGGTTTGCGGCATTCGGTGCGCTCCGCGGCGGTGGCGGCACAAAGGTCGCCTACGGCAGCGACGGGACCCGGTTCATGGGCGCGACGTTCGATCCGAGCGGGCTCTACCGTTTGGCCGCCGTCTTCGACTGGATGGACGAGATCGGGCTGACCGTGGATGCGATCCACGATCACGTGCTGGCGCTGCAAACGCTCTTTATTGACGAGCTCGCGCGCGCCAAGATCAAGCCGCTCTGCGATGCCCGATTGGTGACCCCGGTTGCGGCCGATGTCCCGCGCGGGCATTTCCTGACCTTCGAATTGGCGGCCGCGCAAGCGATCCATGACCGGCTCGCGCGCGCCGACATCGTCACCGACGTGCGGGGAGAACGGCTTCGCTTCGGATTCGGCTGCTATCACGCCGCGGAGGAGATCGAGGCCGCCGTCGGCGCCATTGCGCGCGCGATCGGGTAACGCGTGGGCTTTTGCTGGTCAGCGGGCGGCGCTGGCATTGACCTTTGGGCGGCCACTCATAGATGAGGTCATCGTATGCGTCGGCCAATCGCACTTCTCGCGTCTCTTTTTGTGCTGGCGGGCTTGCCGCCTGCCGCGGGTCAATCCTCATCCATTACGGTTGCCTCGACCACGTCGACCGAGCAATCCGGGTTGTTTGGCTACATCCTTCCGCGCTTCACCTCTAAGACGGGCATCGGCGTTAACGTCGTCGCGCTTGGTACGGGGCAGGCGCTCGACGTGGGCCGCCGCGGCGATGCGGATGTCGTGTTCGTCCACGATCAGGCGGCGGAAGAGGCGTTCGTGGGGCAAGGTTTTGGGGTGAAACGATACCCCGTCATGTACAACGATTTCGTGCTGATCGGGCCGCAAACCGATCCGGCAAAAATCGCCGGCGACGAAGATATTTTGGATGCGCTGCGTAAAATCGCCGCGACAAAGGTCCCCTTCATCTCACGCGGTGATCGATCGGGAACGCATGCGGCGGAACTACGCTATTGGAAGGAGGCCGGTGTCGACCTCGCGGCGGTCAAGGGCGCTTGGTATCGCGAAATCGGCCAAGGCATGGGCGCTGCGCTCAACATCGCCTCGGCAGCGAACGCGTATGTCTTGTCGGATCGCGGGACGTGGCTGGCGTTCAAGAACAGAGACGAATTGCGCATCTTGGTCGAAGGTGATCGGCGCCTGTTCAACCAGTACGGGGTCATACTGGTCAATCCTGCCAAGCACCCCAATGTGAAGGCCAGAGAAGGACAGGCGTTCATCGATTGGCTCGTCTCGCCCGAAGGACAAAGGACTATTGCTGATTACAAAGTCGGCGGCGAGCAGCTCTTCTTTCCCAACGCGGCGGGCTCCTAAGCCTGCGGCACGCGCGCGCTCCATCGCGCCAGCGAAAAGGCGGCCGTAGCGACCAGCACGCTGAGCGAAATCAGGACGAGGCCCAAGCCGAGCGCGAGCGGTAGATCGCCTTTGCTCGTCTCCAGCGCGATGGCTGTCGTCATGGTCCGGGTGCTACCTCGGATGTTCCCGCCGACGATAAGAATCGCGCCAACCTCCGCGATGGCGCGGCCGAAGGCGGCCAGCAAGGCGGTCAACAGGCCGGACCGGCCCATCAACAGCAGCTCGTGGATCGTGCGCAGGAGCGAAGCACCGTCGACTGCCAGTACATCGCCGTAGCGCGACCAGAGCGATTCGCTCGTCCGGTGCACGAAGGCAACGACGATCGGGATGGCAAGACATGCCTGCGCGATGATCATGGCGGTCGGCGTGAACAAAAGGCCTAACGAGCCGAGCGGTCCGGATCGGGACAGGAGCAGGTACACGACCAGTCCCATGACGACCGGCGGCAGACCGAGCAGCGCATTGGCGAGCACGATGGCGGCAGTTCGGCCACGAAAGCGCGTTATCGCCAGGAACGCACCGGCCGGGGCGCCGATGAGAAATGCGATGGCGGTGGCCGAGAGACTGACCCGAAGGGACAGCGCGACAATGCCAACGAGCTCGGGATCGAGCGTCCCGATGAGCCGCAGCGCAATCAAGAGAGCCTGACCAAGATCGGACATGCCGAACCCCGACCCTTTCGAGCGATCGAGCAGAGGGAGCGCAGCATATCCGCCCGTGGCCGTAAGGACATCGGCAAGCGGCGGGGTTGTTGGTGCAGACGAAGGCCTGCCTGGCGGGAGATTTTCCCAATCGGCTCCTGAGCGGTAAAGCTCAGAGCGAGCAGCCTTTTCCGCTTCGGGGTCCCAATCCTTGATCGGCGGCCGCAGCTCCAGGCAAACTTGCTGCAACCTGCCAGCAGGTCGGTGACGTAGCATGCTGGCGCGCAGGATTGGGAGGAGCACCATGGCCGGTGCAGCCGATTTTTCCGCTGGGGGCTACCGTTTTCTGCCGAGCGTCTTTCAGTTCTCGGCCGGCGTTGCGGCGCTGTCAGGTTATGCGATTGAGCGCGTGCGATTCCGCAGCCCAGTGCCGCTGAAACAGGGTTTCGAGCGGGTCGAGCGGCTGATCACCGAGGCCGGCCGGCCGCTGACGTCGTTCTGCGCCTGCGAGTTGCGCTCGCCGGCTCCATTCACCGAGCAGGGCTTTCGCGCCTTC
>VAZQ01000323.1 GCA_005883115.1 Alphaproteobacteria bacterium
CACGGCTGGTCGAGGTAAAGGAATAGCCGTTGCACTAAACCGCTGCCGCGGTAGTCGCCTGTGGTGAGGTCGGTGGCTCAAATCGAGAATGGTGGGTTTTGGTGGTTTAGAGACCTTCGTCCGTAGATTCCTTTTGGTCCGTTGGCCGTCCCAATCGGAGTTGGAGCATCGTAGGAGGCGTCCTGTCTGCGAGGATTGCGCGTTCGTGCAGCCCAACCGACAGGAGCCCACCGATGACCAAGCCGATCTCTCCTCTGCGCCAACGCATGATCGACGACATGACGATGCGCAATTTGTCGCCGAGCACCCAAGAGACATACATCCGTGCGGTAGCGCAATTCAGTACGTTCCACTGGCGATCTCCCGACAAGCTCGGGGTCGAGCATTTGCGGGAATATCACCTGCACCTTGTATCCCGCGGTCTTTCGGCCAATTCCATTTGCGTGAAGATGAGCGCGTTGAGGTTCTTCTACCGCACGACATTACGGCGGCCGGCTATCGCCGGGCAGATTCCGATGCCCCGCCGGTTGGATCATCTACCCACTGTTCTCGCACGCGAGGAGGTCGAGCATTTGCTCAAGGCGGTAGCCGATCTCAAGCTGCGAACGGCGCTCATTACGATCTACTCGGCGGGTCTGCGTATCTCCGAGGCCATTAGACTGACGGCGCGGGATATCGACAGTGCGCGTATGATCATCTGCGTCCGGCAAGGCAAAGGCGGACAGGATCGCTATACGGTCTTATCCAAGCAGCTGCTCGGCATTCTTCGCGACTATTGGCACCGTACCCGGCCGCCGCACTGGCTGTTTCCCGGCCGCCATCCATCACGGCCAGTGACGAAGCGCGCGTTGCAACTGGCGTGTCGGCGGGCGGCCGCGGTTGCTGGCCTCAGCAAGTCGGTCACCGTCCACACGTTGCGACATAGTTTTGCGACCCACCTACTCGAACAGGGCGTCGACATTCGCGTGATCCAGGACCTGCTCGGCCATCGGCACATCAAGTCGACCGTGGGCTATGCGCGCGTTGCGATCGACATGATCCGGCAGGTTCAAAGCCCGCTCGAACTCCTGAACATGGCAGCGACAGCGCCGGATTGACGCGCCGGCGGTGTCCCGTCCAAAGCTCGAAGTGGCGGATATTTTCCGCCGCCACGGCGCCGCTTGGCGCGCCGCCAACAAGGCTCATCTGAGCCTCGGCCAGCGGCGCGTAATGACCGCAATCGAAGTCTGCCGCACCGCAGACCTAGGCGGTCATGTCGAGCGCTGCGAAGACTGTGCCCACACGCGCATCGCTTATAACTCCTGCCGCAATCGGCACTGTCCCAAGTGTCAGTGGCCGGCCGCTGCGGCATGGCTTGCAGCGCGCGAGGCCGAACTGCTGCCTGTGCCGTACTTCCACATAGTGTTCACGCTGCCGGCCGCAATCGGCGCGATCGCCTACCAGAATAAACCCAACGTTTATGGACGGCTGTTCGCGGCCGCAGCCGAAACGCTCACCACCATTGCCGCCGATCGCAAGCACCTCGGCGCCGACATTGGCGTCACTGCTGTCCTGCACAGCTGGGGCCAGAACCTCCAGCACCATCCTCATGTTCACTGTATCGTTCCGGGCGGCGGCATATCGCCGGACGGCAAGCGATGGATTGCCTGCAGGCCCGGCTTCTTTCTGCCAGTTCGCGTGCTCTCGCGCCTGTTCCGGCGTTTGTTCTTGCAGGGTCTCGAAGCCATGCATGCTGCGGGCGAGCTACAGTTCTTTACCGATCTCGCCACTCTCAAGGACGCGGACGAGTTCAGAGCCTACCTCGCACCACTGCAAACGACCGAATGGGTCGTCTATGCCAAAAAACCCTTCGCCGGTCCTAAGCAGGTCTTGGCTTATCTCGCGCGCTACACGCATCGCGTCGCGATTGCTAACAGCCGCTTGCTCGATCTTGACCAGACCCATGTCAGTTTCGGCTGGAAGGACTATCGGGAGAGCGGTTGTCACAAGAGCAAGGTCATGCGCCTGGACGTTAGCGAGTTCATGCGACGCTTCCTGCTCCACGTGCTGCCGAACGGTTTCCATCGCATTCGCCACTACGGCCTCTTCGCCAACACCCATCGCGCCGACAAGCTGGCGCTCTGTCGAAGCCTACTCGATGTGCCCTCTGCCCCGACGGATCGCCATGACGATGACAGTGGCCCAAGCGGTTCCAACCACGAGCTGCCTCCGTGTCCTTGTTGCGGAGGCCGCATGATCACCATCGAAGTTTTCGATGGTCCGCTCTCCCGCCCGTCTCACGTCCGCAGACTCGACGGCTTATAGCTAGAAAATCTCGTGATCCCCCTATCCAGCAAAAACCAGCCATGCCGCCGCACCGATGGCGACGGCCACGCTCTGCCCAAGCCGTCCTCCGCTGCAGCTTCCTCGCTCTCTCGATCCAACAAAATCACCACAGAGCCGACCACGCAGCTTGCAAACGGCCACCCTGCACTTGCTCGTGCCGACCCTCCACCCACTCGTTCCGTGCTTCACCTCAACGCGGCGGCCGCTACCCTGACTAAATATCCATAGGCTCGACTC
>VAZQ01000324.1 GCA_005883115.1 Alphaproteobacteria bacterium
GGTGCTGGAGGTCGCCCAGACTCCCAGGCCAGTGGCCGGCAGCAACGGCAAACAGGCTGATCTTGCGCATCTGAGGTCTCCCATTCAGCTGGCTCGACCGCAACATGCGGTAGCTAGAGCCATTTGATGGGGAGGACTATGCCGGACCATGGCTGTGGCCGCTGTGATGGCCATCACGAAATGGTCGATTTCATCAGTCGGGCCTACTGTGCTTAGCAGGCGTGTTGCAGCGTACCCCTTACGGGCGGGGGGTTCAGCGCCTCCGGTTCTGCCAACATACCATACACAGTGCGCTCGTCTGGACGCGCCGCGTCATGAAGAGCGCGCCGTGTCCCGTTAACCGGCGAGGAGCCGCCATTGGCCCAGAACACCAGCATCACAAATTGCTTAGCTGATCAGGGTCGCGGCCGCGATCACAATTCCCATCACTTCCTTCCGGAACGAACGATTGGCTTGTCCTACTCAGGGGCGGCGGCCAACATCCCGCCCATCAACAAGATGAATCCCAGGGCCAACGAAAGGAACTCAGGCTGAATCAACGAGAACAGACACGATGCCTAGTTTGGATTAGGCGCGGACTTTGTCCGGCCGGCAACGATTGCATCAGAGAAGTTTTAATGCTCAGTGAATTGACAGCGCCTCCGAAGTTCTTGGATTTAGAGCTTCTGCCTCCGGCAGAGCGCCGCGGAAAGTGCCGCCTTCCATTAAATCACGGAGGCGACGGTGCTCGGGAAGGCGATAGACATCGCTGACGAGCTTTGCGCCCCCGCAGTCATGCTTCAGGAGGATTTTGCGTTGGTGAAAGGCGGCGAGTTCCGGGCGATGGCCGATGCTGACGACGGTCGCGTCCTTGAACTCCTGGAATAAGAGTTCCATCAATCGATTTTGGGTTGGTGTGTCGAGGGCCGCGGTGGCCTCGTCGAGCACGATGATATCTGGGCGATGGAGCAAGACTCGCGCGAATGCCAACCGCTGTTTCTCCCCACCCGATAAGATTTGATCCCAGGACGCTTCCTCATCGAGGCGCTTGGCGAGGTGACCTAATTCAACTTTCTCCAAGACGTTCGCGATCTCCTTCACATTTCGATTATGGGCCGGGTTCGGATAGTTTACGGCCCTTCGAAGCGTGCCCATCGGCACGTATGGCCGCTGCGGCAGAATCAACAGCTTTGCTCCGGTTGCGATCTCGATCTCGCCTTTGCCCCAGGGCCACACACCCGCAAGGGCGCGCACGAGGGTGCTCTTGCCGGTTCCCGATTCGCCTGTGAGCAATACTTTTTCGCCTGACATAATTGCGATGTCCGCGCTCTGGATGACAGCCGTTCCGTCGTCGAGCATGACCGCGACATTGCGCAGCCGGAGTGCAGCGTCTTTACCCTCGCGACAGGTGATCCTGCCAACGGGGCAGGTTTCCGCACGTTCCAACGCATCCAGCGCCGCCTCAAGCGATGCGATCCGCCGGGTGGAGGCGGCCCAATCCGCAAGGCGCGGATAATTGTCAACGAGCCAGTTGAGCGCCGACTGCACGATTGCGAACGCCGATGCCGCCTGCATGACTTCGCCAAGCGTCATCGAATTGTCCAGGAATTTGGGCGCGCACAGAATGATGGGTAGGATTGGGGCTATGTAACTGCTGGTTTGCGAGACAATCGTGGTCCGCATACTCTGGATACAAACATCTCGCCACGCCCGCAATACCCTCTTGAAGGACTTGTCGACGCCATTGCACTCTTGGTCTTCCCCCTTGAGCAGGGCGATACCTTCGCCATTTTCGCGCAGGCGGGTAAGCACATAACGGTACTCGGCCTCGGCCTGATTCTTATTTTCCGATACTGTGATTAAGCGGCGTCCGATGACAGACATTATTCCACTCGCCGCCATCGCATAGATCACCGCCGCGACCACAAGGAATCCGGGAATGGTTATGGCCGTGCCTCGGACATGGACGGTCAATGTGCCGCCGATCGTCCACAGGACTACAATGAACGTAGCCGCCGACAGAACAGCTGTTGTCACTCCAGTGGCGAAATCGATCGGCGCTTCAGTCGCAATGCGCACGTCGTCAGCTACGCGAGCTTCTGGATTCTTGTGGGCGCCGCCAACGAAATTGAGCTGATAGTGGCGGCCGTTATTAAGCCAGCGATTGACGAGACGGTTATTGAGCCACTCGCGCCATCGCCGCTGCATCGTCATGCGCGCGCAAATCTGCACGACGCTCAACAAGACGCTTCCCGCTAGAAGCGGCAGGTAGAGCGCTGATAGCAACAGGACTGTATCCGAATCCCGGCTCTGCAGCGCATCGAAAGTAATTCGATGCCAGGCATTCATTCCATAGGAAGCGGCAAGGTTCAGAAGGACAATGAGTAAAAGGGTCCCGGAGAGAGTCCAGGATACCTGCGTCTCGCGGCCCCAAAACCCGCCCGCACTTTTCCAGAAGGCCCGCAGCAAATGCCGCCGGTTGAGCCCTCCCGCATCTTCGTCGGGCTCCGGTGCTTCGATCTTTCTGGTCACTCCGCGAGTTTTCTCCTGCCTTACCTAAGCATCAGCGTGAGCTTGGCGTGATTTTTACTTGTTTTCCCTTTGACGAGCGCTGGCGTGTGCGCCGTCAACCTGAACGTCAGGTTTCGCCCT
>VAZQ01000402.1:0-3354 GCA_005883115.1 Alphaproteobacteria bacterium
GGATCGGCGGCGATCCGGCGCACGGCGTCGGCGACGTCGGTGGCGCGCGCGTAGGCAAAATTGATCATGATCGCCCCATGGCCTGCTGGATCGCCGCCAGGATGTTAGGGTAAGCCCCGCACCGGCAGATATTGCCGCTCATGAGCTCGCGGATCTCGTCGGCGGTCTTCGCTTTACCCTCGCGGATGAGCCCCGCCGCGGAGCAGATTTGCCCTGGCGTGCAGTAGCCGCACTGGAATGCATCGTGATCGATGAAGGCCTGCTGCAGCGCATGCAGCGTGTCGTCCGTTGCCAAGCCCTCGATGGTCGTCACCCTGGCGCCGTCCTGCATGACGGCGAGCGTGAGGCAGGAATTGATGCGCCGCCCGTTGACGAGCACCGTGCACGCGCCGCATTGGCCGTGGTCACAGCCTTTCTTGGTGCCCGTGAGGTCGAGATGATCGCGCAGCGCGTCGAGCAGCGTGGTCCAGGGCGCAAGCATAAGCTTGCGTTCGGTCCCGTTGACGTTCAACGTCAGCGGTATCTTTTCCGGCACCGCGATGCTATCCCTGCTCGCCGTGCTCGTTTGCGCCATTTTTATCACCCGGA
Source organism: Alphaproteobacteria bacterium (assembly GCA_005883115.1). GTDB lineage: Bacteria > Pseudomonadota > Alphaproteobacteria > Rhizobiales > Xanthobacteraceae > VAZQ01. Next base: position 589 of record VAZQ01000402.1, read on the forward strand.
TGTCCCGACAAGGCCCAACGAACGACCGGCATAGCGGTTCCGAGCGGGGCTCGATTGAGTTTCCGCTGGCGTGCGCCAGATCGGCTTGCGCCAAATTGCGCGCACTTGCGCGATGTTGCGCCGGCCGATAAGCGGTGCATTCAACGTAACACAGCCGAAATCAAGCCGATATGCGCTTTGCGCAGGGCTGTTCGTTTGCGAAAAAAACAGGCAAGCGCGCTGCGCGACAAATTGCTTAGCTGGCGCGCTGCACAGTAGCCCGAATTGAGCGGAGCGAGATCCGGGAGCTCTCTGGCCGGCCGAAATGTCCTGCGCAAAGGCGCACCACGAGGATTGATCGCATGAAAACATTGAACATGCTGGCATTGGCGGCGCTCGCGGGCGCCGGCATTGGTGCGCTCGCCGTGGAGCGCATCCACGCGCAATCGGCCAAGCCGCCGGCCGCCTATTACGTCGTCGAAATCGACGTCACCAACGAGGATATCTACAACAAGCAGTGGAGCCCGAAGGCTGACGAGACAATCAGAGCCGCCGGCGGCGTCTACCTCGTGCGCAGCGCCAACATCGAACGCATCGAAGGCGCCGCGCCCAAGCGGCTCCTCATCACCAAATGGGATAACCTCGACAAGCTCACCTCCTGGCGCGAATCCGACGCCTATATGAAGACGCTGCCGCTCCTCGACAAAGCGGTGCGTTCCGTGCGCTCCTACGCGGTCGAAGGGGTGAATTAGCTCATAATTCGTACGGGTTGAGCGCGCGTTGCGCACGAAAGCGGGGCCAATCCAATATCAATGAAAAGAATGCAAAAACGCGGCAGGGCGTCATTCAAACGTATGAGGTTATCGAGGCGCGCTAATCGAGCTTGATGCCGACCGCCTTGATAACCGCGCTCCACTGCGCGATTTCCGCCTTGAGGAGCTTGCCAAGCTCCTCGGGCGAGGAGCCCTCGGCCAGATAGCCGCTTTGCGCCAGCTTGTCCTTGATTGCACCGTCGCTGAGCGCCGTGTTGGCATCCGCGCTGATCTTGCGCACGATTTGGGGCGGCGTCTTCGCCGGCACGAACAGCCCCTGCCACGCCGTCACCTCATAACCGGGGAGGGCGGCCTCCGCGATGGTCGGCACCTCCGGGGCTGCCGCGTCGCGTTTCGACCCGGTCATCGCCAGTACGCGTACCTGCCCCGACCGTGCGTAGGAGAGCAATGCGCCGCTGCCGAAATAGCAATCGATGCGCCCCGGTATGAGATCGGCGAAGGCGGGGGAGGCGCCGCGATAGGGCACGTGGATCATGTCGATGCCGGCCATCTGCAAGAACAGCATCTCGGCCAAGAACGGCGCGCTGCCGGTGCCGGGCGAGGCGATGGTGAGCTTGCCGGGACGCGACTTCGCGTAGTCGACCAGCTCCTTGATCGAATGGGCCGGCGAGGAGTTCGGAACGAACACGTAATAGGCAAGCTGGGTCACCAGCGAGACCGGCGCAAAGTCCGCGATCGGATCGTACGCGAGCGAACGGTAGAGGCTGGTGTTCACCGCAAGTGACGCGGTGGCGAACAAAATCGTATACCCATCGGGCTCGGCCTGCGCGACGTACTCGTTGCCGAGGTTGGTGCCGGCGCCGCCCTTGTTCTCGACGACCACCTGCTGCCCCCAGATCTTCGAAAGCTTGTCGCCGAGCAGGCGCGCCACGATGTCGGTTGGACCGCCGGCAGCGACCGGCACGACGATGCGCACGGGTTTATGCGGGAAATCGGCTTTCGCGGTTTGCGCGCGCGCTTGGCGCATGAAAAGGGTCGGCGCGAATGCCGGCGCGGCCGCAATCGCGATCAAGTTACGACGGGTGAGCATGTCGACGCTCCCGCTGTCTCGATGGTCACACTCTAATCTCTCGCTGAAGGACTGCAACAGCCGACGAAAGGTCGCGCCTGGCGATCATACCGTTGGCGCGCATCACGGAATGTACGTCGAATAGACGTAGTCCTGCTTTCTTCGGCTGATGACAGGGAAACATTGCTTGGCGGCGTGGGTCACCAGCGGCTTCTTGGGATCGCCGCCATCCTACGCGCTATTCGGCCTTGATATTGGCCGCGCGGATTACCTTGGCCCACATCTCGATCTCGATCTTGATGCGATTGGCGAAGTCCTCCGGAGTGCTTGCGACCACCTCGTAGCCCAACACGGCGAGCCGTTCCTTCGTGTCCGGCTGCGCGAGGATTTTCGCACTCTCACGGTGCAACACCGTGACGATGTCTGCCGGGGTGCCGGCAGGAACAAGGATACCTACCCAGCTGTCGCCTTCGATCTGCGGGTAGCCGGCCTCCGTCATGGTCGGCACGTCGGGAAAAATTTGCGAGCGCGTCTTGCTGGTAACCGCCAGGGCGCGCACGGTTCCTTCCTTGACGTGTTGCATGGCGGCCTGCGGCGAGCCAAAACTGATCGGCGTGTGCCCTGCGACCACCGCCGCGACCGCAGGCCCGCCGCCGCCGAAGGGGACGTGAACGAGATCAAGGCCGAGCGACAGCCGGAACAGTTCGCCGGCGAGGTGAGCCTGGGTACCGACCCCCGCCGAACCGAAGTTGTATTTGCCGGGATTGGCTTTGATGAGGTCGACAAGCTCCTTGACCGTCTTCGCCGGCACGGCAGGGTTGACGGTGAGCACGGTGGTGGACGCGACGGCCAGCGTGACGGCTTTGAAGTCGTTGACCGCATCGTAGGGCAGGCGCGCAAACAGCGTCGGATTGACAACATGCGAGCTGAACGCGAACAGGATGG
>VAZQ01000402.1:3408-3640 GCA_005883115.1 Alphaproteobacteria bacterium
ATAGACCTGCTTGCCGAGCGGCTCAGTAAGCTTCTGCGCCATAAACCGCGCGAAGGTGTCGGTCACCCCACCAGGCGCAAAGGCCACGACCGCGCGCACCGGCCGCGTTGGATAGGCTTGCGCCCACGCTGCGCGCGACACGCTCGGCGATGCCGCAGCGGCCGCGGCCACATGTAGAAATTTGCGGCGGGGGATTTTTGTCATTGACCTACCGCAAGCTCAGCGCTGGTTC
>VAZQ01000403.1:0-2030 GCA_005883115.1 Alphaproteobacteria bacterium
CGGCGATCAGCATGGTCGCAAACAAGTTCCTGCTGAAGTTCATGGTCCCGATGGAAATGCCGAGTTGATGGCGCGGCACCACGTTTTGCAGGGCAACCGCCGTGAGCGAGGGCAGCGGCCCGAAGCCCACTCCGATGGCGATCAAGGTGAATTCGAAGGACAGTGGCGTCATGCTGGGTGCCCGCTATGCCAACATGGCGACGGCCACGGTCGAGAGCAGGAGCGCGAGCAGCGGTAGGAGCTTGTAGTGTCGCACGCGCCCAAGGACCTGTCCGGCAAGACCGGCGCTGGTGTTGAGCGCAACCATCAGGACCACCAAGCTCAATCCGGCTTGGGTCGGTGAAAGCCCCATCACGCCTTGCAGGTACATCGGTAGGAAGACATTGAGCCCTATGATCGAGCCCCAGCCGAAGGCGTTGGCAACGATCGCGCAACGCACGATCCGATTCTGGAGCATGGAAATCGGGATGAGCGGCTCCGGCGCCGTGAGCAAGCGCAGGACGAACAGCGCGCCCACGATCAGCGCGAGCGCAAACAGCCCGAGGATCGGCGGCGACGTCCACGCATAGCGCACGCCGGCCAGGTTCAATGCCAGCATGAATGCGATGCTGGAAATCACGATCAGCGCCGCGCCAAAAATGTCCAAGCGATGCGGCCGCTCGTGGCGGGGTAGGCGGCGCAATAGCGACGTGGCGATGGCCAATGCCGCGAGCCCCATGGGGATGTTGATCCAGAAGATGACGGACCAGTGCAGGTGGTCGGCGATCAAGCCGCCGAGCAGGGGTCCGCAGCCGCCGGCGGTCGTGTAGGTCACGGCGAAGAAGACCAGGTCGCCGAGCACGATCATGCCCATGGACGAGAGCCCGCCGCCGCCCAGGCCGTGCAGCACGCGGCCAAAAATCAAGACCAGCATGTCCGGCGCCAGCGCGCAGACGAGCGAGCCGGCCATGTAGGTCGAGATCGCGATGCGCAGCGTGAAGCGGCGCCCGTGGATGTCGGCGATCTTGCCGTAGAGCGGAATGATCGCAGTCGATGCGAGGAGGTAGGCCGTGATCAGCCAAGGCAGGCTGTGGATGTCGTCGAAGTCGCGGCCGATCGTGGGTAGCGCCGTCGCCAGAATGGTCTGGTCGAGCGATCCCATGAACGTCGGCAGCAGCATGCCGAACACGAGCAGCAGCGTCTGACGATGCGTGAGGGCATTGCCCTCACGGCGAGCGGCATAGGCATCCATCGGCAGGAATTTTTGGGTCCCGGAATTGGCGCGCGGTCGCAGTCCACGCGCTCCCTCACGAGGCGTGTTGTAAAGCACGCTGGGTGGTTCGGCCAGCCGCGGTCCGCGCGGCTCCAGCGCGCTTGCGGCATCGGAACCCAACGTGTGCTGCAGTGCGCCAAAATGCGTCTGCCGCGGCAGCGCCGACATTTCCTTGCCGGCGCGGGCTCCGGCGCGAAATTGCCACTCCGCTCAGCTTCTTGGCATTGCTGCCACGCCGCCGGGGCCTATATGTGTTCCTCGACCCTGGCGCGCGTTTCGTCGCGAGGGCACACTGCCCGGGGAGGCCTGCGCGATGGCGCTCAACCAAGTCACGCTCGGCGACAAATACGATCTCACCAAGAGCCGCATTTTCGTCACCGGATTCCAGGCCATCGTTCGCCTATGCCTGATGCAGAAGGAGCGCGACCGCCGCGCCGGTCTCAATACCGCCGGGTACGTCACCGGTTATCGCGGTTCCCCGCTCGGCACGCTCGACCAGCAGTTCATCCGCGCGCAACGCTCGCTCGATAAATACGACATTCGTTTCCAGGCCGGCCTCAACGAGGACATCGCTGCGACTGCGATCTGGGGCTCGCAGCAGGCGGAACTCCGCGGGGAGGGCAAGTTCGACGGGGTGTTCGGCCTCTGGTACGGCAAAGGTCCGGGGGTCGACCGCACCGGCGATGTCTTTCGCCATGCCAATTTCGCCGGCACCTCCAAACACGGTGGCGTGCTGGCGTTGATGGGCGACGACCACACCGCCGAATCCTCGACCACG
>VAZQ01000403.1:2124-9429 GCA_005883115.1 Alphaproteobacteria bacterium
AAGTCCATGCACGAGACGGTCGAATCGACCGCCGTCATCGACGGCAGTCTGGAGCGGGTCAACATCGTCATTCCCGAGGATTTCGTCGCGCCGGAAGGCGGGCTCAACATCCGCCTGCGCGACACCATCCTCGGCCAGGAGGCGCGCCTGCACGACTATAAACGCGACGCCATGCTCGCCTTCGTGCGCGCGAATAAGCTCAACACGTACATCACCTCGGGCGGCCGGCAGCCGAAAATCGGCATCATTACGGTGGGCAAGAGCTATCTCGATGTGCGCCAGGCGCTCGACGAGCTCGGCATCGATGAAGTCAGGTGCAACGATCTCGGTATTCGTCTCTACAAGGTCGCATGCCCCTGGCCGATCAGCCGGCAGGATCTCAAGCAATTCGCCCACGGCCTCGAACTCATCATCGTGGTCGAGGAAAAGCGCTCTCTGATCGAGGTGCAGGTGCGCGAAGAGCTCTATGGCACGGCGAACCAGCCGGTCTGCATCGGCAAGAAGGATGAGCAAGGCAAGTGGCTATTCCCGGTCAAGGGCGCGCTCGATCCCAACGAGGTCGCGTCGGTCCCAACGCGGAGATCGCCGCGCGCGTTGCGGCGCTGAAGGATGCGCAACGGATCCTGGCCGAGACGCACGATGTCGCGGTGCGCACTCCCTACTTCTGCTCGGGTTGTCCGCACAATTCCTCGACGGTCGTGCCCGAAGGCATGCGCGCCTATGCCGGGATAGGGTGCCATTATATGGCGCAGTGGATGGACCGCTCGACGCTCGGCTACACGCAGATGGGCGGGGAGGGCGCAAACTGGATCGGCGAAGCGCCGTTCTCGAGCCGCCCTCACGTCTTTCAGAATCTCGGCGACGGCACCTACAACCACTCCGGCTATATGGCAATCCGCGCCGCGATCGCCGCGGGCGTGAACATCACCTACAAGATTCTGTTCAACGACGCGGTCGCCATGACGGGTGGCCAGCCCAATGACGGCGGACTCACGGTGCCGCAAATCGCGCGTCAGGTGGCCGCCGAAGGCGCGCGACGCGTCGTGGTGGTCACGGACGAGCCGTGGAAATACGCCAAGAATGAGGAATGGCCGCGCGGACTGACCATCCATCACCGCGACGAGCTGATCCCGATCCAGCAGGAGCTCGCGGCGATTCCCGGCGTCACCGTGCTGATCTACGACCAGACATGCGCCGCCGAGAAGCGCCGCCGCAGGAAGCGCGGGCGCTTCCCCGATCCCGACAAGCGGGTGATCATCAACGAGCTCGTGTGCGAAGGCTGCGGCGATTGCGGCGTGAAATCGAACTGCGTCTCGGTGCAGCCGCTCGAGACCGAATGGGGCCGCAAGCGCACGATCGATCAGTCGAGCTGCAACAAGGACTTTTCCTGCGTGAAGGGTTTTTGCCCGTCATTTGTCACCGTGCACGGGGCCAAGCTCAAGCGCGGCACGGGTGTTGCCGGCGCGCAGGCGCTCACCCCGCTGCCCGATCCCAAGCTGCCGGCGATCGCAAAGACCTACGACATCATCGTCACCGGGGTTGGCGGCACCGGGGTCGTCACCATCGGCGGCATTCTCGGCATGGCGGCCCATCTCGAGGGCAAGGGCGTCGGCATCCTCGATATGGCCGGTCTCGCCCAGAAGGGCGGGGCGGTCTACAGCCACATCCGCATTGCCGAGCGTTCGGAGGACATCCACGCCATCCGCATCGCGGCGGGTGGCGCCGATCTCGTGCTCGGTGGTGACATCGTGGTGGCCGGCAATAAGAAGGTGCTCGCCGCCGTGAAGCACGGAACGACGGAGATGGTCATCAATCTCGCCGAGGTCCTGCCGGGCGATTTCACGCGCAACGCCGACTTTTCACTGCCGACCGAGCGGCTCAAGCGCGCGATCCTCGCCGATGCCGGGGCCGAGAAGACGCACTTCATCGACGCGACGCGGGCTGCGACCGCTCTCCTCGGCAACAGCATCGGCAGCAACATCTTTCTCGTCGGCTATGCCTATCAACTCGGCGCGATCCCGCTCTCGGCCGCCTCGATCATGCAAGCGATCGAGCTCAACGGTGAAGCCGTGGAGATGAACCAGGCCGCGTTCCATTGGGGACGCCGCGCCGCCTCCGAGCCGGCGGCAGTCGAGGCTCTGATCAAGCCGGCACCGCAAGCGCTGAGCGATGCGCGCATACTCTCGCGCTCTTTCGAGGAGATGGTGGCGAGGCGCGTCGCTTATCTCACGGACTATCAGGACGCCGCTTACGCGGCTCGCTTCCGCCGCAGGGTCGAGGAGACGAAGGCGGTCGAGGCCGCGCGCACTCCGGGCAAGAGCGGCCTGGCCGATGCGGTGGGGCGTTACCTGTTCAAGCTCATGGCTTACAAGGACGAATACGAGGTTGCCCGCCTCTATGCCGACGACGCATTCGGCAAACAGGTGAGGAGCGAGCTCGGCGGTGAGCATCTGCGGCTTTACGTGCATCTTGCGCCGCCGCTTCTTGCCCGCGCCGACAAGCTCACCGGCGAGCCGAAAAAGATGACCTTCGGGCCATGGATTTTTCCGCTGTTCCGGCTGCTCGCGAAATTCAAATTTCTGCGCGGCACCGCGTTCGATCCGTTCGGCTACGCGGTCGAGCGCAGGCGCGAACGCGCGCTGGTACGCGAGTACGAAATGATGCTCGAAGAGGTGCTGGCGCGCCTAAGTCGCGAGAACCATCACATCGCGGTCGCGCTTGCCGCAATTCCAGAAAAAATCCGCGGCTTCGGGCACGTCAAGATGCGCCACCTCAAGGCAGCGAAAGCCGAGGAAGCCGCGCTGCTCGAGCAACTGCGCGCAGGGCCCGCACCGCTGCTCAAGGCGGCCGAATAGTCTTAAGTGTCCGTCCGAAAACATTTTGAATCCTTTGAATCGTTTGTGATTCAAAGTGGTGACCTGATTCGAGAGGGGCACCACCGATGTGGACGGCGAAGAACCGCGGACGTTACGACCGCAGCAAATTGCGACTCGTCTGGAGTATCGAGCCGTAATGGCGCAATGTGCTTCGCTTATTGCGCCCTACGTGGCCTCAGGCAAACCAAGTGCGGGCTTGACCTGCGCCCAAGCCCATTTTCTTATGCGACGACAACGGCCTGCCGACGAACGGCGGGAAGGGGCCTGGCGGCCCACGGGATTTGACGCGGTAAAGGGAGGATTGCCGTGGCGATCGAAGCTGCAGACACGTTCCCCAAGCTCCTGATACGCAACGCTCGTCTTTATGCGGGCCGTCCGGCCTATCGGCACAAGGACCTCGGCATCTGGCAGGCGTGGACCTGGGCGCAGGTGCTCGAGCAGGTGCGCGCTTTTTCCGTGGGCTTGCAGGAGCTCGGTCTCGAGCGGGGCGACAAGATCGCGGTCATCGGCTCCAACCGGCCGCGCCTCTACTGGGCAATGTGCGCCGCCCAGGCGCTGGGCGCCGTTCCGGTGCCGATCTATTCCGATTCCGTCGCCGAGGAAATGGCCTACATCCTCGATCATGCGGAGGTGAGGATCGCGGTGGTCGAAGATCAGGAGCAAGTGGATAAGCTCCTTTCCATACGCGAGCGCCTGCCCCGGCTCTCCCTTATTGTTTATGACGAGCCGCGGGGGCTGCGCGACTACGACCACACGCGACTCAAATGGATCGCCGACGTGCAGAAGCTCGGGCGCGACCGTTTGGCCGCTGACGCGACCTCGCTGCAGCGGTGGGAGGCGGCCGTCGCTGCGGGCAGCGGGCCGGATCTTGCCATCATGCTCTACACCTCCGGCACCACGGGACGCCCGAAGGGCGTCATGCTGACGTTCGACAATCTCATTATCTCGGCGATCAACGGTAATCGGTTCGACAGTCTTGGCCCCGACGAACAGGTCGTGGCTTATCTTCCGCTCGCCTGGGTCGGCGATCACGTGTTCTCCTATGCCCAGCCCTTCACTGCCGGGTTCTGCGTCAACTGTCCGGAGAGTCCGGAAACCGTGAGCGAAGACCGGCGCGAGATCGGAACGACCTATGGCTTCGCGCCCCCGCGAATCTACGAAAACCTCATTACCCTCACGATGGTGCGTATGGAGGATGCGGGGCGCCTGAAGCGTAAGCTGTTCCACTACTTCATCGCCTTGGCGCGGCGCTGGGGTGAGAAAATCCTCAACCGGGAGAAAGTACCGCTGCACGCTCGGCTGTTGTACTGGCTCGGCGAGCGTTTGGTGTACGGCCCGCTCAAGAACCGGCTCGGCGTGTCGCGCATCCGCCTCGCCTACACCGCCGGTGAGGCAATCTCAGACCGAGGCGTCGGTCTACATCACCGCCCAGCCGGACGGCGAGATTTATGCCGACACTGTGGGCAAGCCGAATATCGGCGTCGATATCAAGATCGCCGAGAACGGCGAAGTGCTGTTCAAGTCGCCCGGTGTGTTCGCAGGCTACTACAAGGACCCGCAGAAGACCGCAGAGACCAAGACGTCCGACGGATGGGTGCATACCGGCGATGCCGGGTTCATCGATGCCAAGACCGGTCATCTCAAGATCATCGACCGGGCGAAAGATGTCGGGCGTCTCAACGACGGCTCGCTGCTCGCGCCGAAATACATCGAGAACAAGCTCAAGTTTTATCCCAACATCCGCGAAGTTGTGGTCTACGGCGACAAGCGCGATTTTGTCTGCGCTATGCTGAACATCGACCTGACAGCAGTCGGCAACTGGGCCGAGCGCAATAACATCGTTTATGGCTCCTATCAGGAGTTGGCCGGGCATCCGCGCGTTTACGACATGCTCGCCGAGCACGTGGAGGAGGTGAACCGGTCGCTGGCAGAGGAGACGGCGATGGCCGGTGCGCAGATTCGGCGCTTCCTGATCCTGCACAAGGAGCTCGACGCCGACGACGGCGAAGTCACGCGTACGCAAAAGGTCCGCCGCGGCTTCGTCGCCGAACGCTACGCGCCGCTGATCACGGCGCTCTACAGCGGTGCGCGCGAGGCCGACATCTCGACCGAGGTGACGTTCGAGGACGGCCGCAAGGGCACGCTTTCCGCGCGCGTCAAGATTCGCGACGTTGCCACCGTGCCGCTGCCGGCGATGGAGAAGGCGGCGTGAACTTGGGTGCCGCGCACTCGGTCCGTACCCTCGCCCCGCGCAGCGCTCGTCGCATTTACGGAACCGCGGCATGAGGGCGCCGAGCGGGCCGGATGTCGTAGCTGGCGAGGTGCTGCTCGCGGTCGAGAACGTGTCGCTCGCCTTCGGCGGGGTCAAAGCGATCAGCGGCGTTTCCTTCGACATCCGCAAAGGCGAGATCCGCGCCATCATCGGCCCAAATGGCGCCGGCAAGACCTCGCTGCTCAACGTCATCAATGGCTTCTATCACCCGCAGCACGGCCGCATCACCTTCAAGAGCAGGCCGCGATCAGCGATGCGGCCTTACGAGGCAGCGCTGGGCGGCATTGCGCGTACTTTTCAGAACGTGGCGCTGTTCAAGGGCATGACCGCGCTCGACAACATCATGGCCGGGCGGACCTTGAAGATGCGCCGCGGCTTCTTCTGGCAGCTCATACGAATCGGGCCGGCGCTCGCGGAAGAGGTCGAACAGCGACGCCGCGTCGAAGAGATCATCGACTTTCTCAAGATCCAGCATGTCCGCAAGATCCAGGTCGGCAAACTGCCTTACGGCCTGCAGAAGCGGGTGGAGCTCGGCCGCGCGCTCGCCATGGAGCCGGACCTGCTCTTGCTCGATGAGCCGATGGCCGGGATGAACCTCGAGGAGAAGGAGGATATGTGTCGCTTCATCCTCGACGTGAACGCGCATTACGGCACCACGATCGCGCTGATCGAGCACGACATGGGCGTGGTGATGGATTTGTCCGATCGCGTGCTCGTCCTCGATCACGGCATCAAGATCGCCGACGGCAAGCCGGCCGAGGTCCAGGCCGACCGCGCCGTCATCGATGCCTATCTTGGCCTTACCCATTGAGGACAATATGAGCGATTCGGTTTGGCCTCATGCTGAGGAGCATCGCAACGCCGGCAAGCTCTCGCAGCCTAAACACGCTCGATTGCGTTGCGATGCGTCTCGAGGCATGAGGCCAGCGACTGGCGTCTCCGACGGCCGCCCTCATCCTTCGAGACGCGCGCGCACACTTGTGGCGTTCGCAGCTCCGGTTTTTGCCCGCGCTCCTCAGGATGAGGGCGCAAAGAAGCCGAACAGCGCGAGCGCATGACGCGATGCTTGGCCCCATTCTCGAAACTTTGATCGGCGGTCTCATGACCGGGGTGCTCTACTCCCTGGTGGCGCTCGGCTTCGTGCTGATCTTCAAGGCTTCCGGCGTGTTCAACTTCGCGCAAGGGGCGATGGTGCTGTTCGCCGCGCTGTCGTTTGCGCGGCTCTCCGAGTTCATGCCGCTGGTGCTGGCTTTCGCGCTCTCGGTTCTCATCATGGTTGCGCTGGCCTATGCGATTGAATTTTTGGTCTTGCGCCGCCTGGTCAATCAGGAAGGCATCATCCTGTTCATGGCGACGCTAGGGATTGCCTACTTTCTCGAGGGCTTCGGGCAGAGCATCTGGGGCAGCGACATCTACAAGATCGGGCTCGGATTGCCGACCAATCCGATCTTCATTCTGAACTCTGTGTTTCCCGGCGGGTTGCTGATCGATCCAGTCGAGTTAATCGCCGCGAGCATCTGCGCGGTCATGGTGCTGGTGCTGGCGATCTTCTTTCAGGTGACACGGGTTGGTCGCGCCTTGCGCGCCGTCGCCGACGATCACCAGGCGGCGCAATCGGTCGGCATCCCGCTCAACCGGATCTGGCTCATCGTATGGGCGGTGTCGGGGTTGGTCGCGCTCGTGGCGGGTATGATGTGGGGTGCCAAGCTCGGCGTGCAGTTTTCGCTTTCACTGATCGCGCTCAAGGCGCTGCCGGTGCTCATCCTCGGCGGCTTCACTTCGATCCCTGGCGCCATCGTCGGTGGGCTGATCATCGGCGCCGGCGAAAAACTCGCCGAGGTGGTGCTCGGCCCGGTGCTGATCCGCACCTTCGATCTCGCCGGCGGCGGCATCGAGAACTGGTTCGCCTACGTCCTCGCGCTCATCTTCCTGCTGTTCCGCCCGCAGGGCCTGTTCGGCGAGCGTATCATCGAGCGAGTGTGACGCCGTGCTTTACCGCGAGGTCGGCCAGTACAAGACGTCTTACGAAGCCGACCAGGCGATCTTTCCGATCGCACAGGATCGCTGGTTCGTGCTCGCCCTCGTCGCGTTCGGCTTTCTCGTGGTGCCGCTATTCGCGGGCCAATATTTTTACACCGAGGTGCTGATCCCGGTGCT
>VAZQ01000404.1:0-1650 GCA_005883115.1 Alphaproteobacteria bacterium
AACGTCCTGGTCGACACTTTATTCGGCGATCGGCAGGCGACCGACGAGGCATTCGCACGCGCCGACCATGTCCTGGCGATGGACTTCCATATCGAGCGTGTGACTGGCGTGCCGCTCGAGCCGCGCGCCGCACTCGGAGAGTACGAGACGGCGAGCGGGCGCTACACGCTTCACGCCGGCAGCGGTGGTGCGGTGCGGCAGAAGCGCGAGATTGCAGCCGTACTCGGCATTGCGCCCGAACGCCTGCGCGTCCTGTCCTACGACGTCGGCGGCAATTTCGGTACGCGCAACCGCGTCTTTGTCGAGTTCGCGCTCGTGCTGTGGGCGGCGCGCAAGCTCGGCCGTCCGGTGAAGTTCACCGCGACGCGATCCGAGGCGTTCCTCACTGACTACCAGGGACGCGATCTCGTCAGTCGGGTCGAGCTGGCGCTCGCCAACAATGGCCGCTTCCTTGCGATGCGCGCAACCAACATCAGCAATGTGGGCGGCTATTGCGTTTCCCTTTCGCCGTTGTCCAAGGGAGCGGGCCTCATTGTTGGTCCGTATCTTATCCCCCACGCTGCGCTGCGCGCGATGGCGGTGTTCACCAATACCATGCCCACCAACGCGTATCGCAGCTCCGGCCGGCCGGAGGTGACCTTCGCGATCGAACGGCTTGTCGACACGGCCGCGGAGCAACTCGGCATCGATCGCGTCGAGCTGCGCCGCAACAATCTCATTCGCCCCGAAGCGATGCCGTACCGCAACGCAGTCGGCATGACCTACGATAGCGGGCGCTACCTGGAGAACATGGAACGAGCGATGGAGATCGCCGACTGGAAGGGGTTCGAACAACGCCGCCGCGCGGCAGCAAAAGACGGCAAGCTGCTCGGGCGCGGGCTCGCTTACTATGTCGAATCGTCGATCGGCGCACCCAATGAGCAGGCGAGGATCACGGTGCAGCCGCAGCGACGCGTGGACGTCATCATCGGCACGCAGCCGAGCGGCCAAGGCCACGAAACGAGTTTTGCCCAGGTCATCTCCGACCTCCTCCACGTGCCCCTCGATAGCGTGAAGATTATTGTCGGCGACACCGATGTGGTGCAGGTGGGCGGAGGATCCCATTCCGGCCGCTCCCTGCGCCATGCCGCAACGCTGTTCACGAAGGCGCTGCCCGAGCTCATTGCGCAGGGCAAGAAAGTCGCAGCTACAATCGTTCGCTCGACGCCGGACCAGATCGAATTCGCCGACGGTAGGTTCAGCGCGCGCGGAACCAACCGCACCTTCGACTTTCTCGAGCTCGCCGAGGAGGCTGCTCGACACGAGCTTCCGCAGGAGCTCAAAGGCGGGATTGCGGTCGTCACCGATCACGAGATGCACGATCCGGTATTCCCTAATGGCTGCGCCATCTGCGAGGTCGAAATCGACCCCGAAACCGGCGGCGTTGCCCTCACGCGTTATGCATCCGTGGACGATGTCGGGCGTTGCATCAATCCGCTGATCGTCCATGGCCAGACCCATGGCGCGATCGCGCAGGGGGTTGGGCAGGCACTGTGGGAGCACTGCTATGTCGATCGCGAGTTCGGCCAGCCGCTCGTCGGTTCCCTCATGGACTACGGCGTGCCCCGGGCGGATACGCTGCCGCCGTTCGTAACGGAGATTGCCGAGGTC
>VAZQ01000404.1:1695-5179 GCA_005883115.1 Alphaproteobacteria bacterium
ACCACGGGGGCGCCGGCTGTGGTGACCAGCGCGATCGTGGATGCGTTGCGCGACTACGGCGTGCGCGACATCAAGATGCCGGCGACGCCGTACAATGTGTGGAAAACAATTCAGGACAGCAAGGCAGCTCGAAAAGGCGTCAAGACATGAGGCGAGTTGGGGCTGTCGTGCGATCGTCGCGAGAGCTCCGATCCCGCAAGATCTGCCTGCACCCGGGCGAGCGGGGCCGCGACGTCTTGCCAGAGAACGCATTCCGCCGCGTAGCCGGGCAGCGGCCGGCCGACGAAGTTCTCGAACCCGACATAATGTCCTGTGCGACGCTCGGGTCCACATCGCGCAAACAAACGAAGCCGCAGGACAACGCGCTCTGCGCCGCCGCATCTTGGCCCGATGCGAGAACTATGATCCCGGCCGCGGCGGCCCACGATCGAAGTGCGCCCGCTTCAGCGCAACCCAATCGCATGCAATGTCCTAGGAGGAAGCGCCGCGCTCGCGTATATATCGCATTGCGGATCTTGCTCAGGTATCCGACGGCAAATCACAAGCTGCGGCGCACGCCTGGAGAGAAATTTGAAGGCTCGAAACGTCCTGTTGCTGGGATTGGCCGGCATGATTTTGGGATGCGAAGGTCGCCTCAGCCCAGATGAGGCCGGCTTGCTCGATGCCGTTTCCTTCGTCATCGGCGGTCAGCAGGAAGGTGCGCAACAGCAGGGGTTTGAGACGCGCTGGCGGCGAACCGTTGAAGGGCGACAGATCCAATACGAATCCATCCGCCAGAATACCGGGTTCGGCGAAGCAAACGATCCGCATCGTGAAAGCCGTCATGTCAAAATCGACGTGAACATCTCCTCGCCGCAAAAATGCATCTTCAAGACGGTGGTCATGACCGCCTACTCCAAAGGCACAAGCAAGGAGAGCTTCTACGCGCCGTCGAACGAAACAAGCACGTTCGACTTCAATAAAGTGCAACGCTTCGACCTGGAAGAAGGCAATCACCCGAGCGTCGTGATCGAGGGGAAAGGCTGGCTGTGCAAGGAGGGCACGTGCCAGGACAAGACCACGATGGGAATTTCAGCATCGCGACAGGACGACCTCATTCGTGCGATCGAGAGCAAGCGGCGCGCCATTGATTTCATCAAGAAGGCATGTCCGGGAACGCGGCGCTAGGACGCGCGCTCGCACGAACATCGGATGACGAAACGCCGTGAGAGAAGATCCTCAGCACGTCGTTGGGCGCGAGGCGATCACTCCGGCTTGATGCCAGCAAACTTGGCCACCCTGCCCCACTTCTCGATCTCGTCGGCAATGAACTTTCCAAAATCGGCGGGCGAACCTGCGAACACCGCAGCGCCCACGTCGGTCAATCGCTTCTGCATCCGCGCATCGTCGAGCCCGGCGTTGACCTCCTTATTTAGCCTTTCGACGACTTCGATGGGCGTGGATCTGGGCGCGACGAGCCCATACCAGCCTCTCGCCTCATAGCCCGGCAGAAATTCGCCGACGCTCGGCACGTCCGGCAGAAGCCCCTGACGCTTTGCCGTGGTTACTGCCAGCGCGCGCAAGGTCCCAGCCCTGATATAGCCAAGCGACGCAGGCATGACGCCGAACAAAACTTGCACCTGTCCGCTGATCAGATCAGGCAGCGCGTGCCCCTCCCCGCGATAAGGAACGTGGACCATATCGACGCCGGCCATCATCTTAAAGAGCTCTCCCGCGACATGCAGCGGGCTCCCATTGCCGCCTGAGGCCATGTTGAGCTTGCCGGGATTGGCCTTGGCATAGGCAATGAACTCAGGCACCGTCGTTGCCGGAACGGATGGATTTGTCTCCATCACCAAGGGGATGCTGGCGATGCTTGCCACCGGCGCGATGTCGCGGATGAAATTGAAAGCAAGATTCTCAGAGACGGCCGCGTTGATGGCGTTGGCGGAAATTGCCAACAGTAGCGTGTAGCCATCCGGCGGCGCTCGCAAAGCGATTTCGGTGCCGATATTGCTGCCGGCCCCGGTGCGATTCTCCACAACGATCGGCTGCCCTAGCCGCTCGGACAGCCATTGGCCGATCAGGCGGGCGATAATGTCGGGCGAGCCGCCGGCAGCAGTGGTAAGGATCAGACGGATCGGCCGCGTCGGATAGCTTTGCGCCCGCGCAACCCGGGACATGGCGTGCAGCGCGGCAGCGCCCGTTGCCGCAGAGAGAAGCCGACGGCGCGCAAGTTTCATAGCGGGATGCCAAAACGGGCTTGCAAGCAGCAAGGTATCAGGCGCTGGGCGTACTCGCTATTGACGCAAGCCCGTGCGCTTATTGACCCTTGATGCCTGCCCCCTTGATAATCGGCCACCACTTTTCGGTCTCCTCCTTGTGGAATGCGTAAAGCGCGTCCGGCGTTTGCTTGTCGCGCGGGAAAATCTCCTGGCCGATATCGGTGAGCCGCTTGCGCACGGTCGGGTCGGCGAGAGCGGCGACCACGGCCGCATTGAGCTTGACGACGATTTCCTTCGGCGTTCCCTTCGGCACCCACAACCCATGCCAGAATGAAATATTGATTCCGGCCACGCCGAGTTCTTCGCCGGTCGGGATGTCGGGCGCCGCGAACCAGCGGCTTTTGGCCAGCACCGCATATGGCTTGACCTGCCGACTGAGCACGTAAGGGAGCGCGCCCGTCCCCTCGTTGAACATTAGATCGACGTGGCCTGCGAGCTCATCTTGGACCGCAGGCCCACCGCCCCGATAAGGCACGAATTGGAAGCGGGTGCCTGTCGCGCGCTGAAAATAGACCCCGCTTACATGCGCCGCGCTGCCCACTCCGACGGTTGCGGCCGTTGCCTTGCCGGGGTTTTCCTTGAGCCAGGCGATCAGCTCGTTGAGGTCGTTTGCCGGAAAATCTTTGCGCGCGGTGATGAGGATCGGGCTATTGGTCAACAGCGACACCGGTTCAAAGTCCTCGAGTACGTCATATTGGACCGGATAGACGGCGCTCGCGCCCACGTGGCTCAGCCAATTGCCGATGCTCAGCGTATAGCCGTCCGGCGTCGCGCGTGCCGCACGGCCGACGCCGATGCTGCCGCCGGCGCCGGTGACATTCTCGACCACCACGGGCTCGCCGAGCTTAGCCGAGAGATAATCGGCAAGGACCCGCGCGATGGGGTCGGCGACGCCGCCCGGCGGCACCGGCACGATGATGGTGACGGGACGGGACGGATAAACCTGCGCGCCGGCAAGTCGCGAAAAGATCGGCAGCGCGGCAGCGCTCGCTCCGAGACATAGTAGCTGGCGCCGGGAAAGTCTCATCCTGGTTCCAAAATGGCTTTGCCCGCGCAACGTATCACGCGCGGCAAAGAATTCGAGCGCTTTGAGCCCACGTGCGCACCCCACCCCACCGCTGGTCTGCTATCATTGCCGTGCCAAACACGCAGGAGGGTGTCGGCAGGCGTAACGGGTAGCGAGCGGTGCGGCGTGAGAACATTCCACCCTTGGCCTCCTG
>VAZQ01000405.1 GCA_005883115.1 Alphaproteobacteria bacterium
TTACGGCGCCGCGGGCGGGGGTCGCAACGGCACGCTTCCCTGCGACTCACGTTGCAGGCACGCGCGTAGCCGGACCCGGTCGCGGGGTATTCGGCAATCGCGCCATCACCAACGCGGCCTTGCAATCGCGCTTCGGCTTTGCCCGCTTTCACGGCAGATTCTTTGGTTCACCGTGGCCTTGGTGGTGGGGCGGTCTGGCCATCGGCTGGATTGGACCGGTGTTCTGGCCTTACGTGTATTACGACTTCTTCGACTATGTGTTCTGGCCGTACGCCTATGACGACTTCTGGCCTTATGCCTACGACGACGTCTATTATGGAATCTACGGTCCTTACGCCTATGGCGGCTCCCGCGTGGGCGTTGCTGCCGGGCCCGGCGTGAGCATTCCCGCTCGCAGCGCGAACACGACCGAGCGGCGCGTGGCGAGCGCCGGCGGTTCGGAGCAGCGCGCCGCCGAAGTTTGCAGCAACGGCGCTTCGGACCTGTCGGACTGGCCGATTGCACGCATCTCCGAGGTCGTGGAGCCCGCTGAGGCCCAGCGCCCTGCGCTCGATGAATTGCGGGCGGCGAGCCAAAAGGCCATGGACATTCTCAAGGCAGGTTGCCCGAGGGACTTGCCAAGCACGCCGACCGGCCGGCTCGCGACCATGGAGAACCGGCTAAAGGTTATGCTGCAGGCCGTGCAGACGGTGCGGCCGCCGCTTGAGCGCTTCTACCAGCTACTCAGCGACGAACAGAAAGCCCGGTTAAACGCCGTATCGCCAGGTGGGAAGTCCATCGCCGAAGAAGATCAGCGCGCTCTCACCAAGTTCTGCCGCGAGCGGGTGCCGGCGGTTACGGACCTGCCATTCGACCGCATTGCCCAGGCGACGCAGCCGACGCCAGCGCAGCGGTCTGCGCTTGACGAATTGAAGGACGTGTCCACCAACGCGGCAGAAAGGCTTAAGGCCAATTGCCCGAGCTATGCGGCAGTCACGCCTACAGGTCGGATCGAGGCCATGGAGAAGCGGCTCGAAGCGACGCACGGGGCGGCGTTAGTCGTGCAGCCCGCGCTGACGAAATTCTATGACGGGCTTAGCGACGAGCAGAAAGCACGCTTCAACTCGCTGCGTGCAGATCCTGCCGGGACTTATCCCAAGCCCGCGGCCGCCGTTGTTGATCAGGAGCATTCCCGCCCCCATGAGCGCGGCAAGACTGTCTCGTCCTCGACAAGCGTCGCGCCACCTCAGCAGGTCGATGAAGAGTGACACGGAAGCGCCCGTACACGGCGATTGGTCCGAGTCGCAAACCTCAGTAGCCCCTCCAAAAGTCTTTGAAGCGGTCGGGCAGGGGCACGGCGCGCATCGGGCGAGACCGGCATCGCGCCGGTCTGCTGCGTGCGCCGCGAGCGGCCAGGCCGCGGCGCCCTGGCGCATGTCTCGAAATCATCGATACCGGCGACATGCACATCGACGCGGAATGAGACGGCGCGCCCGCGCGGCAATGCAGTGGCCGGATGCTACCAGCTGAGTAGCAGCGGGAGAAGCAACAAGGAACGATCTATGGGAAACATCAAGTTTGAGGGCAGCCCTCCATATGCATTACCAATTGCGCAGTATGTGATGGCGCGCGCCGAAGGCGCAGTCGTAGAGATGACGCTGGAGGTAATCACGCCCGGCAAAGAGCCCTCCACCGGATACGTCGCTGGGAACGCGTGGCGCGCCGCCAGTTGGACCATTTGTTTCCTGTTTGATTGATTTGATTTTTATTTGATTGATTCGCTCGCTGGCATTCGCATTGTGCGATCGAGAATGGCGTCGGCATAGGTGGGGATCGCCGATCAGCTCGTGCCATTTGTCGACGGGAATTTGGCTGGTGATGATCGTCGAGCGGCGGCCGTAGCGTTCTTCGAGAATCTCGAGGAGATCGTGACGAGCGGCGGCATCGAGGGGCTGGAGACCCCAGTCGTCGAGGATGAGCAGCTGTACGCCGCCGAGCGCGCGCTGGATGCGGGCATAGCGGCCATCGCCGCGGGCGAGCGCGAGGTCGGCGAAGAGCTTGCTGCGCGACGGCGCCTTTGGAGTACAGGCAGGCCCTCACCGCCCTCGGTTTTACGCGAACCGGTGATGAGAACACCCTCTATTCGCAAGTATTCGAGCGTATTGCCTCCCGAAGTTCTCGTACCCCGACCCTGCAATCACGGCCGCGATCGCGTCGGTGGGGTGTTCGATTAATCGCTCTTGAAGACGATGCGCGGCCGGCTGCTATTCCGAACGCCCATCGCGTCGCATGGCTTAGTAGCAGGATTGCCGGCCGTACCCGTAGCGGGCGACGCAACGACCGCTCCCGTAATACGGCACGGCCGCGGGCGGCCGCGGCGGCAACTCGGCCGCGTAGCCCGAAACCGGCGCGCCGTAGTAGCCTCCGTTCGGCCCATAGACCGTCGTCGGAGCCACGACTGCGGGTCCCGGCGCCATCACTGCGGGCGGTCCATATTCATATCCGTAGGTGGGTGCCACGTAGGGTGGTGCTCCGTTGTTCGGCGCCGGGATCACATAGACCGGCCCGCTTCCAACATACACGCCACCGGGCGCAACGTAGACGGACTGGGCATCGGCGTTCGTAACATGCATTGACGAGAGCGCTGCGACGGCGAGCACAAGGGATCGGTAGCTCATTTGATACTCCTACACGCGAGCCTCCCGATCCCATTCCGATTATTGCCGATGGTCGTTGCGCGCGCAATGTGACGGCGAGAGCGTTTGCCTTGAGTCAGCTCTCGAGATGGATCCCAGCAGTACGGTATGGCGGGTAACCGACAACGGACATAATCAAACAAAACAATGGAATGCCCGAAGCTCGGTAGCGGTGTAAGGGATTGTTTCTGTTGAGATGCTTGTTAACCCTTCGTTAAGAATGTTGTGGCGGGGTCTCAACCTGCCCTCGACGACTCACCAGCGGGCTCGTGTGTCAATCCAGACCCAAGTCGGCAGTGAATCACTAGGCGAGCTGTCGAGCCGTGGCAGTTACCCCTTTCAGAAAGTCATCCCGCCATCCTCGATCGAGCGCGCGCTTGCGGCGTGATATTGTTCCCTTCACTACGCAGACCTCGCACGGGAGGGCCAGATGCTTGTCACTATTGGACGGCGGGAATTGATAGCCGCATTGCACGGCGGGAATTGATAATTCAATGCCCAAGGGCAATTCCATTTGATTGAGAGCGTGTTCGATTTACACCGGGTAGTGAGGGTAGCGAAGTCCGACGGGAAAGGCGTCCCAAATGGATCAACTGAAAACCCATATTGCGAGACTCAGGAAAGTCGCCCAGGAGGTTAAAGCCTACATCTTGCTACAGAGCTCGATGATTGCGTCGAGGCCATCAATGGTCGGCGACCGCCTAGCCTCCGCTCCGACACCGCTAGTCTCGTTCGTAAAAGAACACCTCGGGATGTTCACGCCGCCTGGCCGCGCGGCGCTCCCGATTCTCACCGATAATGATTCGCAGTTCGTCAGTGCGATAGAGAGACGTGAAGGCGTTGTCCGTAGCGTTACTGACATCCGTGATCATCCTATTCGGCTGTGCCGGTCCTGTTCAACTCGTTTATGAAAATCCCATAGTCGTTGACCATCTCGACGGCAGCTACCAGCGCCTTGCGACCTGCACATATGAGCATCCTGCTCGGCAACAGGGCCAATTATCGATGACCGATTTGGGCGAGCAGACACCGTCAGAATTGCTTGACTAAAGGCCCAGAAACACCCGGTCGGCAGCTCGACACCGAGAAGCTGGTCGAAACGCTAGAAACAGTGCGTGATTTCGACACGGGGTTGGGAGCGCCCATCAGCTTCGGTCCAACCGAGCATCAGGGGTCGCGAGCTTGGGCCTGCCGATTGACGATCTATGCGGCGCGCCGGCGAAGTGGCCGTCATAGCAGCCACCGCTGTTGGCGGGCTTTTGTTGGGTGAAGGTAGCGCAGCCGCAAGCTTGCGTCGCTCCGCTCAGATAACATAAAGTATTCGGGAATTGTGCTCGTAAACGGGGGGCGGCCATGGCACTTAGCTTACGCGATGTTCAGTGCGATCCGATTGCGAACCGCGCTCTCAAGGATGTTATGCATCACTATACTGTAGCAGAAGAGAAGAGCCACTTGGTTCTCACGAAAAGGTCAGGGGATATGAAGCTCTTCTTGTATGACCTCGACGACCTTCACCAATTGGATTTCGTCCATAACCCGCAGATCGTGAGGGAGATCGAGCGATTGCGCGGGCAATCGGCCACGATCGACCGGCAGCGACAGAGCTGGAAAGTTCGTGCCTTAATGGCAGAGGCGCAGTTACTCGAAGCTACCGCCAAAACCAGTAACAATGGTGGCTCTCAGAAAGTCAGTGACCTTCGGTATGCTTCGCTCAAGCGCTATCTGGCAAAGCGGTTCCACCCGGATTACGCCCCTGGACAAGGCATCGAGAAGATTGTTCGAAACGAGATCTTCAAGGAAATCTGGCACGAGATTGAACGCCTCGATCGAGGAGTTTCGGCCACCCGCTTCGCGACGGCGCAGTCCTCTACAGCGGCCTAAGCGGGCGATTTCCGCTACTCGCGGCGTTGAATTGTATTAGCCGGAACTCGATTTGTGAGCGATCGGGTTTTTTTGTGTCCGTTGCCGTGAGGCCGCATCATTTTCTCCTTGGTCATCCGGCATTGCATCCAGGAAGGTCTCATTGGGGGTTTTGCGGCGCCAGTTCCTGGCTTCCATGGACATGC
>VAZQ01000406.1 GCA_005883115.1 Alphaproteobacteria bacterium
TCCACAAGCTGCAGACCTATCAAACTCAGAATTTCGAGGCGCACAAGATTCCGCCGGGCGCCGTGGAAAAAGTAGCGGCACGCCGGGTCTATCCGGTGATGGCGCCGGCGGATTACCAAGGTCGCAGTGCCGGGACGCCGGTCAAGGGCCCGCGTGGTCTGATCGTAAGCATTGCCGAGTGCGAACCCGGCAATGGACCCGGCCTGCACCGCCATCTCAACACGGTCGAGAACTTTTTCTGCCTATCGGGCCGGTTCGAGATCGCATGGGGCGATCGGGGCGAGCACACGCTCGTGCTCGAACCGCTGGACATGATCGCGGTGCCGCGCGGCGAGAACCGCAGCTTCCGCAACATCTCCAACGAGCTGGGTCGCCTGCTCGTCATGATCGTGCCGGAAAGCGACAAACAGATCGACCCGGTCTGCTTTGCGCCTAGTTTGGCCAAGGAAATCGAGCACCAATACGGCAAGACGGCGCTGGAAGGCTTGCAAAAAATTGGCTTCACGTTCGAAGATGAATCAACCGCGTGAGCGGCCGGAGATTGACCGATAACCTTCTGCGAGCACCGTCGTTTCCGCTCAGCCCCGACGGGGCCGGTACTGGCCCCCGCCCCCACACGTTGATCCCTGACTGAACCGCTTGCGCGAAAATGACAAATCCGACCATTGCTGATCTCGTGATCTCTGGCGCCACCGTCGTGACCGATGCGGCGTCATTTGATGCTGCGGTCGCGATCAAAGACGGCCGGATACTTGCCATCGGCGAGGAGCGCGCGCTGCCGAGCGCGCGGGAAACGTTCGATGCAACCGGCCTTCATCTGCTGCCGGGCGCAATCGACGTGCACGTGCACTTCCGCGAGCCCGGTTATACGCACAAGGAGGATTGGCAAACCGGCACGGCGGCAGCCGCGATGGGCGGCGTCACCACTGTATTCGAGATGCCGAATGTCGATCCGCCGACCGCGACGCCCGAGGGGCTTGCGCTCAAACAGGAGGCCGCAAAAAAAGCGCACGTCGATTACGGTCTCTACGGCCTGCTCGCGGAGGACAATATCGATCAGTTGGAGGCGCTGATCGAGGGGGGCGTTGCCGGATTCAAATGCTTCATGGGCAACACCTTCGGCAATCTGCCGTCGCCGTCGACCGGCGCCATGCTCGAGGGTTTCGAGATCGTCGCCCAGCATGGCCTGCGAATTGCGCTTCATGCGGAGACCGCCTCCATCATGGCGCGCAGGGAAAAGAGGCTGCAGGCCGCTGGACGCACCGATCCCTTGGCCCATTTGGCATCACGGCCCGCTGTCGTCGCCGTCGAAGCCGTGTCGCGCGCAGCCATCCTTGCGGAGTGGACGGGGGCCCGCATCCACATCCTGCACATATCATCGGCGGATGAGCTTCGTCCCCTTCGCGAGGCAAAACTCCGCGGGGTCGACATCACCGGCGAAACCTGCCCGCACTATCTCCTGTTCGACGAGCAGGCCTATGCCGACCATCGCTCGGTCATCCGCGTAAACCCGCCGGTTCGCGAAAGACATCACCAAGATGGCCTTTGGCAAGGGTTGTATGACGGCACGATCGACATGATCGCGACCGATCATGCCCCGCACACGCCGGCTGAGAAATTGCGCAACGACATCTGGACCGTAGATTGCGGCTTTCCCGGCGTGGAGACGCAGATGCCGCTCATGCTGAGCCAAGTTCACGCGGGGCGGCTGTCGCTCTCCGATTACGTGCGGCTGACGTCGACCAAGCCTGCGAAGGCGTTCGGCCTCTATCCTGCCAAAGGCGCCCTGCTGCCCGGCTCGGATGCCGACATTACGCTCGTCGATCTTAATCGCGAGGATACGATCGCGGCGGCTCACTTCCAGTCGCGTAGCAAGATTACGCCGTTCGAAGGCATGAAGGTCACCGGCATGCCCATTCATACTTTGGTGCGCGGCCGCTTCATCATGAAAGATCGACAGATCGTCGGCGAGAGCAAGGGCTGGGGCCGATCGGTTCATCGAATCCAGCGCATGCCGCCGCCACAGCCCAAGAACAGTGATCAGACTCTGGCGGCCGTGACACGAGTGTCTGGGCGGAGCAGATGACGTCAACGGTCCGAGGATGACGCCAGCATGGAGCTGATGCTCAAGGGCCGGGTTGCGGTGATTACCGGCCCGGCCAAGGGGATGGGCGCCGCCATCACCACGGCCTTTGCGGCTGAGGGCGCGCTTCTGGCTTTGCTCGGCCGCGACACGGCCGCGATCGAACCGGTGGCAGCACAAGCCAAGGCGGCAGGACGGGAAGCGATCATCCTCGCCTGCGACGTCACCGATCCATTGCAATGCGAGCAAGCGGCGCAGGCGGCCAAGCGCGCCTATGGCCGCATCGACATTCTCGTCAACGTCGCCGGCGGCTCGGGCCCGATCGGCAAGACTGGGGCCGAAACGACGCCGCAGGATTTTGAGGGTATCGTCAGCCTGAACATGAACGGCTGCTTTCATACCATGCGCGCCGTGCTGCCGACCATGATGGCGCAGCGCTACGGAAAAATTGTCAATGTTGGAGGGACCTTCGGCATGCGCGGGCGCGCGGGCGCAGGGCGCATGGCCTATTCCGCCTCCAAATGGGGATTGCGCGGCATCACCAAGAGCTTCGCGCTCGAGCTCGGTGCCTACAACATCAACGTCAATTACGTGGCGCCGGGTATGGTCGACGGCCCGCGCTTCCGGGAGCGGGTTTGCGCCGACATGGCAGTGCGTCTCGGCATTACCGTCGAAGAGGCGGCCAAACGCCATGCCGCCGATTATGCGCTGCAACGCATCACGAGTGATGTCGATGTCGCCAACGCCTGTCTGTTTCTCGCCAGCGATGTCTCGCGCCAGATCACCGGCGTCGACCTGCCGGTCGATGGCGGCTGGGCGATGCTGTGAAACGCCACATGCTTGCTCTCCCGCTCGCTGGTGCCGCTGCCGGCACACCTGAGGCTTATTGACGGCCTACGACGTTTGTTCCTGCTCTCGATTGCTGGCACGTTCAACGGGCACTTTCCAAATATCCTCGGCGTACTCGCTGACCGCCCGGTCGGACGAGAACCACGCCATTCGTGCGATGTTGAGCATGCTCGCGCGCGTCCAATCAAACGGGGATAACCACAGCCTTTCGACGCTTCTCTGCGCCGCGCAATAATCATCGAAATCCGTTGTCACCATGTAGGAGTCGGCCCGACGCAGCGCGTTCATAAGCGCGGCGTATCGGACAATATAGTCGGGTGAAAAGGCCCCGGCTTCGATCGCCTCGATGGCCTCGCCTAACTTTGGAGACGATCCAATCGCCGAATTTGCTTGCAGGCTTGCGCGCTGACGCTCCTCGACCTCCTCTGCCCGCAAGCCGAAGATGAAGATGTTTTCTGCGCCAACGTGGTCGCGAATTTCGATATTCGCTCCATCCAACGTGCCGATTGTGAGCGCACCGTTCAAGGCAAGCTTCATGTTGCCGGTGCCGGAAGCTTCCATTCCCGCCGTCGAAATCTGCTCGGACAAGTCGGCAGCTGGAATGATCCTTTCTGCCAAACTGACGTTGTAATCGGGCAGGAAGACGACCCGCAGGAAATCGCGAACCACAGGATCGCCATTGATGACTGTGGCCACGTCATTGATGAGCTTGATGATTAACTTTGCGCGTGCGTAGCTCGCTGCCGCTTTTCCAGCGAATATCTTGACCCGCGGTACCCAATTCCGACCAGGCTCAGCCCTGATGGCGTGATACAGCGCGACCGTCTCAAGCAGATTCAGCAATTGGCGTTTATATTCGTGGATACGTTTGATATGCACGTCGAATAACGCGTCCGGGTCCACACGCAGATCAAGCCGTTCGATGATCAGGCGCGCGAGGGCCACTTTGTTGGCGCGCTTGGCCGCCCTGATCCGTTGCTGAGCCCCTTGGTCCTCGGCGTAGTCGGCGAGACGGCTCATTTGGGTCGGATCATCCAGAACGGCATCGCCGCACAAGTCACGAAGGACCAGCGTGAGATCGGGGTTCGCCTGCAGCAGCCAGCGCCGAAATGTAATTCCGTTGGTTTTGTTGACGATGCGATCTGGATAGATCGCGTGCAGCTCGCCGAAAACGGTCTTGCGCATCAGCTCCGTGTGAAGCGCTGACACGCCATTCGTGCGATGGGAGCCGACAAACGCGAGGTGGCCCATTCTCAGCTTTCGACCGTGACGCTCATCGATCAATGAAATTGACTCGACCGAGTCGGACGTAGCCGGATCTTGCAGCTTCGCTGCCTCAAGATGCTGCGTATTGATGCGATAGATGATCTCAAGGTGCCGCGGCAGAACGCGCCCGAACAACTCGACTGGCCAGGTTTCGAGCGCTTCAGGCAAAAGGGTATGGTTAGTGTAGGAGAGCGTGCCGACTGTGATACGCCACGCCTCGTCCCACGGCAGGCCGTGAAGGTCGACAAGGATGCGCATGAGTTCAGGAACTGCAATGCTCGGATGCGTGTCATTGAGTTGGATCGCCGCTCGAAGCGGCAGGAAATACAGGTTTCCATCGGTCCGGACGTGGCGTTGCACCAGATCCAGCAGCGAGGCTGAAACAAAGAAATATTCCTGGCGCAGGCGAAGCTCTTGGCCGGCTGGGGTCGAATCGCTGGGATAGAGGATCTTGGAAATCGCTTCCGCGCGCACCTGTTCCGACAACGCGCCGGCGTGATCGCCCATGTTGAACGCGTCGAGACGCAGCGGATCGACCGCCCGCGCCGACCACAACCGCAAGGCATTGACGTGCCGGCCGCGCCACCCCACGATCGGGATATCATAGGCGACCGCCTCGATGGTCTCGGCCGGATGCCAGACCGAGCGTTTGGCCCCCGTCGGCGACGTCGTCGTTTCGACGCGGCCCCCGAAGTGGATGTCATAGATCGCTTCTGGCCGCGCAAACTCCCATGGATTGCCGAAGGATAGCCATTCTTCAGGATATTCTTGTTGCCAACCGTCCCTGATGACTTGGCGGAACAGTCCGTGATCGTAACGAATGCCGTAGCCATAGGCAGGAATTCCGAGGCTCGCCATGCTCTCCATGAAACAGGCGGCGAGCCGACCAAGGCCGCCATGGCCCAATGCCGCGTCCGGCTCAGCAGCGCGCAGCCGGTTTAGATCGACACCCAGATCCCCGAGCGCGGCCCGAAAACTCTCAGTGCAGCCAAGGTTGCATAGCACATCGGCAAAAAGCCGCCCGATGAGGAACTCTAGCGATAGATAGTAGACCTGCTTGCGGCCCTGGGCATGGCTGGCGCGATCTGCGGCGAGCCATCGATGGACAATGCGGTCGCGGATCGTTAGTGCGGCCGCAACGAACCAGTCTCGGTCCGTGGCCGCGGACGCATCCTTGCCCAAATCCAGCGCCAGTTTGGCAAGAACCGCACTCTTGATTTCGTCAATGTCGTCGTCCTCTGCTGTGGCGCCAACAGGTCGTGTCGAGAGACCAGCAGTTTGCTTCGCCTCCGCAATCGGGGACTTGCGAGCAAACTTATCCATACCCATGCTTCCTATGCGGCGATTGGTGGTCTCCCACTTAGCAAGCGTGAGGCATGCTGGGAGCAATCCACGTAGCGTTTATAGTGCGACGATACACACAAAGGTTCCGCCCATGTAAAGTGTAATAAGGGTGTCATGATGGTCAAAAAGCGAATCGGCATTCTCACGGGTGGTGGCGACGTTCCGGGCCTCAACTCGGTCATAAAAACCGTTACCTACCGCAGCAGTGAGAACGATATCGAGGTCATCGGTCTC
>VAZQ01000407.1 GCA_005883115.1 Alphaproteobacteria bacterium
GGTCGATGGCCAAAGCCACGATGGCAATCTTCGCAGATCGTTGTTCGCGCGGCCACACCACCACGGATCGCCCCTCGATGCGCGCGATGTGAAGGCTTGATTGCGTCCGTCCGCTCGCCACGTCATCAGGAAGATCAAGATAGCGCGGCGGGACCCGCCTGGTCGTCCGAGCCAGTGCAAGTATGCAACAGTGCGGCGGAAGTTATATGGCAACGAGCAATCAGTTTGTCACTGTGTCTCCTTACAGCAGTAAACTGTCGGTACAAAATAATGATTTCGCCATGCCGGTCAGCCCCTCCCGGCCATGGCGGAGGGACAAATACCTTGCGATCCAGGAGCGGACAATGGCTAGATGTCGACCAACGCTGAGCGCAGAAGAGGCCAAGGCGCTTACTTTACTTATGAGCCCCGCGGCTGACGAGTTCGCCATCGCGCTTGATCGGTGCGGTTGGATGATCGTGCAGCAGCCGCAGTTTGGTGACCGCAGATGGTTCATGAACCATCCATCCGACGTCTGTCCGGAGTGGGCTGACCATGATGTACCTGAAGAGCCGCCGGCGCCCTGGCCACGCTTGCGGGTCATCGATGGCGCCAAGGCCAAGAATGATGCAGCGGCAGACTGAGCCTCTTAGGCCAAGCACGCGCAATCTCGGTGGAACGATGATTTACGGGCCGGACGGGCTGGTGTAATGGGCTCACAGGTTGAGCTCATTCCACGGATTACTCCAGATCGATGGCCTGATAGCGGCCGTAGTCGTTGAGCTGGGTGCCCCATACCTTGTGCGAGCCCTGATGCTCGGTTGGACCGAAGCTGATGGGTGCTCCCAGCCCCATGTCGAAATCACGCACTGTTTCTAGCGCTTCGACCAGCTTCTCGGTATCGAGCTGCCGACCGGCCCGTTTTAACCCCTCCAGCAGCAGACTGCCCGCCACGTAGCCTTCCAGCGACACGTAATCCGGCAGCACTCCGGGAAAGTACTTGGCGAGCGCAGTTTTGTATTTGAGAACCGTGGACGCGTAGCTGTCGACCGCCGGCACCACCTGCGTCACGATGACTCCATTCGCATAGCGTGGTCCCAGCAGCATTAGTTCGTCGGCAAGCGCGGTGCTGCCCACGAAAGAGACGTTGGTGTAGATCATCGCGGGGTAGATATCGCGCGTCTTCTCGATGAACTTCGCGCAAGACCGATAGGCTGTGAGCACGGAGGCGCGCGACTGCATCGGCCACATCCAGAGTATTGCGCTTATAGTCGAGACGCAAGATCGCACGCTCGTCGCCTCCACGGAGCGCACGCATGGCCTTGGCCACGCCAGCGAAGCCTGAGTCTCCGTACGCATCCTGCTGGGCGAAGACGGCGATCTGTTCTGGCCGCACACCCCGCATCTTCACGAGGTAGCGCACCACAGCATCCGTCTCCTCGGCATAGCTCGCCCGATAATTGAAGACGTAGCGTGATGAAGCACCGCCAGTTCATCACGCTCCCCCGATGGCGCGGCAGCCCCACGGCCGCTTGCAGCTTGTTTTCTTGGATATGAGCAACGAGAAGATTTTGATACCGCCTTTACATTCATCGCTAAGCCGAGAATGGGTGTGCTCGGTGGCGCCAACATCCTCCGCCCCCAACTGAGGTGGCATGCACCACACCTTCATCTGACCGCGGAATTACTGCGCCAATTCTCTGCGGTAGGGCGGTCGCGTTTCATCTCGAGCTTATCGATCCCCGGCGGTAATCGAATCGACGTAGGCAACAGCCTCCTCTTCACTTGAGAAGTGTTTCAATCCACCATCTTTGAGCTTGAGCACTACCCCGTTTTCGCCGACAAGATAGCTGTATCCGCGATATTTGGCGGGTGTATCTACTTGCGCAGCGGCTTGCGGGTGCTGCTCTTCAAACAATTGCTCGCTCAGTGCCATCTGGGTCTCAAGCAATTTTCGGCTCCATACAATCTGCTTCTCAAGCAACTTTCGGCTCCACGCTACCTCTGCAAGTATACTCGCAAGCCCAACGGTGATTATCGAAAAACCGACGAGGAGGGTTCCGAGAATCTCAGGCATTGCGCCTCTCGACCAAGCAACGGTGCCGATGCCGCCGATGAACTGCAATGCCGCAAAGATGTAGAGCATTACGACCATTGCTCTCTCCGCGTTTGGTCAGCGCCCGAGCGCTCATTGGCTATACGCAAAAGGGCGTTCGGCGCCGAATGTCCCGGCACGGCAATGAGCCGCCAGGATATTACAATTAGGTCAAAACCCGCTTGCGCTTTGCTGCGGTTTGATGCGACCCGCGAAGGACGAAAGCATGACGGACCGCCACGACAAAAGTTCATCAAGCCCATTCATGCGCTTCGATCTCGAGACGACCCCGCAGCCGCTTGCCAATGACGATTCATTCGCCATAGCCGCGTGGCCGGCTGCGCTACGCCGAGGCGGCTCTGCCGACCACGCTGGCGCAACGGCAAACTAACATTCCACCTGGACCGCTCAACGGGGGCTGATCAGGCAGGGCCCCCGGCCCGCGCGCCAGTGTCGGCCATCCTGCGCCTTCAACCCAGCGGTAGTTAGATAAGGGCGGCGGGGGGCAACGATCAACTGAATTTTAATCATTATTTACGCGGTGATGACTGCAGTGCTAAAGTTCGGGCGAAAGCGAATATCGGCGCGAGCTAAA
>VAZQ01000408.1 GCA_005883115.1 Alphaproteobacteria bacterium
ATCAGCCGAGTGGCACCGTGAGCGCGAGGAGGCTCGAGACGTCTGAGCTTTTCTCCAATGGCCACATCGCGCCAATCAGCGGCTCGGGGTCATAGCCGCGGCGCCTCCGTTTCCGCCCGTCAGCGTGAAAGCGGGGAACTCAGCTTTTCCTGGATTCCCGTTTCGCGGAAATAAACGGAATTTCGGTCACGGCTTTATCGGCGCGAAGCAGGTGAGCGCACGCTACTCCGCCGCCTGGCGCAGGCCCAGGTGCCGCAGCGAGCGGTCGATCCATAGCCGCGTGAGCTTCTCCTGGACGCCGTTCTGACTCAGTCGCGCGCGCAGATTATCGAAGTCGACGCGGTCGAGATCCTGGTCCTGGTTGAAGCAGGAGAACACCACGCTTTCGACGCCGCTTGCGGGATCGCGGTGGACCTGCAGGCACTGGGCGCAGATTTCCTTCATCATGCATTGCATTGGCGAGTTGATTGAGGCGATTGCCTTGTGGCCGGGCTTGAAATGCTGCCCGAGCATGCCCTGCCGCGCCCGCGAGACCGCCGCCATCATGCCGTCGGAACCGATGGCGATCACGCGATCGATCTCGCCGAGCGGGATCGGCGCCTTTCCCAACGCGCCCGATGCATACGCGTCGAGCGCGGTCACGATATCGCCAACGAACGCTTTGTCCTGCGCGCGCTCGGCACGAAAGCCTGGCGCTTCGTCGCAGCACCACACGATGGCGTCGGCTGCTCGCTCGATCTCCTCGACCTTGTAGCGATCGATGGCACGCTTGTACCCGGCGAAGTAGAGCACGCGGCTGCCATTTGTGCGCAAGGTCTGCCCGATCGAGAACAGGACCGCGTTGCCGAGTCCGCCGCCGATGAGCAGCACGCTTTCACCGCCGGGCGTTTCGGTCGGGTGACCGGTCGGACCCATGAGAATGACCGGCTCCCCTGGGGCAAGCTGCGCGCACAAGTCTGACGAGCCGCCCATTTCGAGGACGATAGTCGACAGCAGGCCGTGCTCGCGATCGATCGCGGCACCGGTCAACGCCAGCCCCTCCTTGGCGAGGCGGGTGCCATCAGCGTCGCGCGACAGCATCTCGTAGTTCTGTAGCCGATAGAATTGCCCCGGCCGGAAGGCGCGCACAGCCATCGGCGCGCGCACAACGACTTCGACGATGGCCGGCGTGAGCCGGTTGACCGCGTGTACGACGGCCCGCAGTTCCTCGTTGAGTCGCGCGATCAAGGCCGCGGGCGATATCTCTGATGCGGGTTGCCGCGCCAGCATGCGGCTAACGACGGGGTAGCCCTGCTTGGCGCTCGCCATCGCTTTGACGACGTTTCCCGCAAAAGAGGGGTGCAGATCGCCGAAGAAGCTGATGGCGCGGCCGTCCGCGCGCACGTTCATCAGTACGTGAGCAGCGGCAGGTTTGGTGATGCGCTCGGGCGTGACGTTGCGCCCGTTCTCGTCGACCGCTTGGAAATGTTTGCCATCGATGCGCACCTGCTGCGGCTCTTCGCGCGCGAGCACTGTATTCGGTTGCGTGCCGGCCGCAACCAGGATGGTGCGCGCGCGCAGGATGACCTCGCGCGGCGGGGCCGTCGGATCCGCTTGGGAGAGGCGCAACGCGCGGGCACAGCCGAACTCATCGAGCAGCACCTCTTGCGGCGTCAACTGCTCGGCAAAGGCGATCCCTTCCTCCAGCGCCTTCGCGACCTCCTCGTGGTTGAGCGTGTAGCTCGGTGAATCGATCAGGCGCCGCCGATAAACAATAGTGGCGCCGCCCCATCGGCCTATAAGTTCGGCGAGCCGGGGCTTGCGGCGCTCGCGCGTAGCCAAGCCGCGCTCGGCGCGAAGCTGGCGCGCGTGGTGCAGGAACTCGGATGCAGTTTCCGCCTCCTGGGCGGTCCAGTCGGCGCGCACCGCTGTTTCCCCGCGTTCAGCAACCAACGTTTCGTAGCGACTGAGGAACTTTTCCACCTGCAGGGGGTAATAAGCGAGCGCCTCGGTGGCGGTGTCGATGGCCGTGAGCCCGCCGCCGATCACAACGACCGGGAGCCGCACCTGCAGATTCGCGAGGCTCTCGGCCTTGGCGGCGCCAGTAAGTTGCAGTGCCATGAGGAAATCGGATGCTTGGCGTACCCCTGCGGCAAGGCCGTTCTTCATCGGCACGATGGTCGGCCGCCCTGCCCCCGCGCAGAACGCAATGTGGTCGAAGCCGAGCGCAAAAGCGCTCTCGATTGTGAGCGTGCCGCCGAAGCGCACGCCGCCGAACATCGCGAATTCATTGCGCCGTTCCAGCAGCAGACGCACGAGCTTGAGGAAATTCTTGTCCCAGCGCACGGTGATGCCGTATTCGGCAACCCCGCCGAATCCGGCCATCACGCGAGCATCGAGCGATTCGCGCAACGCGGCGGCGTGCCGGATCGGGCGGAACGAGGTGCGCGCGCCGCCACCCCCGACCCCGGAAATGTCGGGCTCGAGCGGTTCGATCTTGAGGCCGTCGACCGCCACAACAGTGTGGCCGTCATTGATCAAGTGATGGGCCAGCGTGAAGCCTGCGGGGCCCAGTCCGACGACGAGCACCTTGTGGCCGGTCGCAGGCTTCGGCAACGGCCGACGCAGATCGAGTGGGTTCCAGCGCGTCAGTAGACCGTAAATTTCGAAGCCCCAGGGCAGCGCCAGGACCTCCTTGAGGATGCGCGTCTCGACCTGGGGAATGTCGACCGGCTCCTGCTTCTGATAGATGCAGGCCTTCATGCAATCGTTGCAGATGCGGTGACCGGTCGCGGCGCACATCGGATTGTCGATGGCGACGATCGCCAGCGCGCCGATCGTATGGCCGCCTGCCTCGACCAGATTCATCTCGGAAATTTTCTCCTCGAGTGGGCATCCCGCGAGCACGACTCCGAACGCGCTTTTCTTGAACTCGCCGCTCTTCTCCTTGAGTCCCTTCGCGCAGGAATCCTTGCCTTGGTTGTGGCACCAGATGCAGTAGTTGGCGTGATCGAGCGCGCCGGCGAGATCGGTGCCCGGGTCGGTGAGTGCGAAGCCATCGCGTGCGCGCCGATGCGAAATCGGCAGCTTGAGCATAGCCACGCCATCCACGATCTCGGTCTCGACCGCAATGAGGTGGTGCGGGTCGATTTTGCCCGGCAGCTTGAACAGCACGCCGCCTTTGTGCCAGTGCTGGCCTTGCGCCGTGTGCGTTGCCCAGGCGGCGTAGCGCGCGGCAAGATCGAGCGGGGCGGCATGCTCGGCCTCGGCCTTCATCCATGCGTCGACCCGCTCGGCGAAGCGCAATTCAGTGAGCTCGCCGCCGAAGAGCGGCTCGAGTTCCGCACGCAGCGCCTGCCCATCGAAGCTTGCCGCTTGATCAGGAGCGTATTTTTTAGCGGCACGGCGCTGCACGAACAGCCGCTTCACCGCGTAGAGCGGCGCCAGGGTGTCATGGCGCTCGCGCAGCGCCTCGACCTCACGCGTGACGCCAAAGAGCGCGGCGATAAAATCGTCGAGTTCGGCCGCAAGCTCGACGATGAGATCGGAATAAGCCTTGGCGGCAAGCTCGTCCGGCGCAGCACGCCCAGCCATCAGCCGATTGTGCAGTTCCGTATTGCGCCGCTTAAGGACCTCGACAAAGCAGCCGTCGAGCCGCGCCAAACCGTCGCGACGATAGAGGTCCTCAAACTTCAGACCAAACGCGAGGGAAAGTCTTTCGCTCATCTATAGAGGTGCCCTCGATGGAGATGCGCCGGGTCGTACGCGGTCGCCAGTCCCGCAATCGGGAATTTGCTGCACGAGAGCCTCTAGGCAGCGGTGCGAAATCGGGCGATCACCGCGGCCGGAATCGGCGCACCCTTCAATTTAGCAGGATCCTCTGGGTCGCGCCCGGCCCAAACCCGGATCTCGCTGCCTTCGACGGCAAGCTCCCCGGCAATTGAGATGCGATGCGTCACCTCGAAGCTCGAGCGCTTAAACTGGGTGACTTCGGAGGCGATGTGCGCCACATCGTTGAACCTGGCGGGCCTGAGAAAGCGGGCCTTGGCGTCGACCAGCGGTATTCCTACGATGCCGAAGACCCTCGCCAGCTCGTTCGGCTTCACCGCAAGCGCTTCCTCAAAAAGACGCCACACGCTCCAATCGAAATATTCGAAGAAGCGGCTGTTGAACACGATGCCAGCCGGGTCGCAGTGACCCCATTTGACCGTGAATTGCCGGCGGAGGATGAGATTGGCCATGCGCGGGTGGTACCAGTGGTGGCGGCAGAAAAGCCCGCCCGCGCGCAGGATGTCAAATCCTCGGAAGTGGAGGAGAAAGCGCTGCAGACCGGCTATGCAGCGGAAAAGCACGAAAACCGGCCCGGGCGTGGTCAACGCCGGCGCGCAAGACGGCTGCGCAGACTCGGCCTTGGCAATCAGGTTTGCAGACGTTGAAGTCTGGCCCGTTCAGTTCGAGCTCCATAGGACGTCGATCAGCAGACCCACACTCGCCTATGGCTCTCGCGAATTGGGAACCAGCGCCAGCAGCCGTAGTCGTCGTAGTAGGCATAAATGCCAGCCAGGGCCGAAATGGGTGGATTGATGGAAGTGGGCGGCGTGATGGAACCCGCGCAAGTGGCCGACGGTGTGGAAACCGCCGCCGAATTGACCGGTACTGTGGACGCCGCCATGGAACGCGCG
>VAZQ01000409.1 GCA_005883115.1 Alphaproteobacteria bacterium
ATATCGGGCTCGAATTCGAACTGCGCTGCGTTGTCGCCGATGTTGAAAAGGGCCTCGCGGTGCGCAGCGATCTGCATTACGCGATTCTGAAGCGGTTTCGAGAGGCGGGGATCGAATTCGCCCGAGCAGGCTGACTGTAATGGTCATCAAGCCGTATGGCGACGTTTCGCCCAGCGGCCGCTCGGCGATTTTTGCAAGCCTGGCTTCGATCCGATAGATTGAGAACGATCGGGCAAGCTCGCGAGGTTCGCGAGCGCCGAACGCATGCTGTGACGTCGCGATTGCGCTGCGCCCTCGAGATTTGACGGAAGCCGACGATGCGCCAGATGACCTTGGTTGCCTTTCTGCAGGCGCAGAATTGCACCAACCTTCCGTGCTCCTGGCGCCACCCGCAGTCGCGTACCGATGCCTGGTCGGCGGACTACTACCGGCATATCGGCCGGGTGCTCGAAGAAGGCAAATTCCACCTCGGCTTCTTCGACGACCGGCTTTCGATGCCGGACATCTACGGGCATGACCACGCGCACACCGTCCGCCACGGCATCCGCTGCGTGAAAATGGACGCGGTGACCGTGCTCACGGTCATGGGCATGGCGGCCGAGCGGCTCGGTCTCGGCGCAACCTATTCGACGAGCTATTACGAGCCGTTCCATGTGGCTCGCCTGTTCGCCACGCTCGATCTGATGACCGACGGGCGCGCGGCCTGGAACGTCGTCACCTCGCTCAATGACGGTGAAGCGCAGAACATGGGCCGCGAGGAGGTGATCGAGCACGACCTGCGCTACGATCGGGCGGACGAATTCATGGAGGTGGTGTTCGGGCATTGGGACAGCTGGGAGGACGACGCGATCGTCCAAGATAAGGCACGCGGCTTGTTCGCTCATCCGGACAAAGTCCATCGTCTCGATCATAAGGGCCGCTTCTTCCGCTCACGCGGGCCGTTCACCGTGCCGCGCTCCCCGCAGGGGCGTCCGGTCATCATCCAGGCCGGCCAGAGCGGTCGTGGCAAGCGGTTCGGGGCGCAATGGGGCGAGTTGATCTTCGTCGTCTACCCGAACATTACGGTCGGCAAGCGCGACTACGCTGGATTTAAGGCGGAGGTGGCCGGCTGCGGCCGCAACCCCGAGGAGGTCAAGATCACGCATCTGGTCAGCACCGTGGCCGCTGCGAGCAGGATGGAGGCCGAAGACAAATGGGCGCTCATCAATAAGCTGCCGCTCGAGATCGACGCGCTTTCGCTTCTCTCGGAAGCGCTCAACTTCGACTTCTCGACCAAAGGAATGGACGAGGCATTCACCGACGAAGAGATGGCGGCAATTTCCGGCCTGCAGGCCATCCGCGACCGCGTCGTGCGGGCTAGTGGTAATAAAAATCCGACGGTCCGGGAGTTCATGCACCATAGCGGACGCGGCCGCGTGCACGATCCCGTCATCGGCGGCCCGAAAGAGGTCTGCGATGCGCTCGAACAATGGTTCGTTGAGCGCGCGTGCGACGGCTTCGTCGTTTCCGCGACCCATGTTCCCGGAGCTTACGAGGATTTCGTTCGCTTCGTGGTGCCCGAGCTTCAGCGCCGCGGCCTCTTTCGCACGGAGTATGCGGGAAAGACCTTGCGCGAGAACTTAGGTCTAGCCCTGCCGCCTGCGAGCGCGTGGCGCGGAACGCGGGCGCAATGGCAGCAGAACGAAGCTGGTTGATCCGCCTCTCACGCCGCTTTGCTTCTAATCCGCAGCCGGCAGCTTGGCGAACGCGTCCTCGAGATCGACCGTCACCGGAACCTTGTTGTCCAGCGACCCAGGTTCTTTCCATGTGTCGGCGACGAGCGTGTGCGGTCCGGCAAAATGGAAATCCGGCGACAGGGTTGGCCTCCCCTCGATCATGTCGCTCAATCCAGCGATGCGCTTCTTCTGGCGGCTATACACCATCATCGGAAAAGACCAGGGCGAATGACCGCCCGACGACGCCATGCTGTAGATGAAGAACTGCGAGTCAGGCGACCATTTTGCATTGACGACGTAATAGCCGTTGGCGCCGCGCGGCGATGAATAATCCTTCGACGTCACGGTATCGCCCTTGCTGGTACGAATAACGACCCGGCTCTCCATATCCGGGGTGGCATAGAGGCTCACATCGACGGGCAGCACGAGCGCGCGCAGTGCGCCGTCGGGGGATGGGTAAATCCGGGGTTTGATGCTGCTGCAGCTCGATTCCGGTCGCGGGCTCGGCAGCAATTCGTGTCCGCTGCACACCACCTCGGCCAGTGCGGACGCCGGAAAGAGCGTCGCCGACGACAGGCCCGCAATAGCCGACCAAATCAACAATGAAAACCGCATGCCGAACCGCACATCTTCCTCCGCAAATAAGCGAGGCTGTGACGATGCCCTTTCGCCATGCCCGCGTC
>VAZQ01000410.1:0-1773 GCA_005883115.1 Alphaproteobacteria bacterium
TTACTCGACCGGCGGCTATGGCTCGCCGCACCATCTCGCAACGCTCACCTTGTTTCACCGCGCGGGGTTGCCTCAGAACGCCGCCGTGCACGTGCCCTTCGCCGGGCTGCCTCCGGCGCTGATGGCGCTCTTGAGCGGCAACGCGCAATTCATGATCACCAGCACTGCGGCGGCGACGCCGCATATCGCCAGCGGCAGACTGCGGCCACTCGCAACGACCGGCCTCAAGCGCTTGGCGCGGCTGCCCGATGTGCCGACCATGGCGGAGCTCGGCTATCCCGGCTTCGAGGTCCTCGCCTGGTGCGGGCTCGCCGCACCAGCGGGCACGCCGGAGACCATCATTACCCGCTGGAACGAGCTCGCCAATGCAGCGCTGCGCGATGCCGCGCTGCGCGATCAGATCGCGGGGCTCGACTACGAAGCTCGCGGCGGCACGGCGCGAGAGTTTTCGGACTTCATCATTCTCGATATCAGCTGGTACAAGCACCTCGCCCAGGACATGGGCTTGGGCGAGGACTGAGCGGTCAGCCAGCGTCGGTCTGATCTGCTTTTGGACGGCGCCGGCGCGCCCCCAAAACGGGGCGGCCGAGAAGCCGGCCAGCCAAAGCTCTTCCTGGCTCGTGCCGGATCTCGCCGCCGCGGCGCGTGCTGAAGGCACGCTCACCGTCTATTCCTCGATCAACGAGCAAGAAGGGCTGCCGCTCTGGAAGATGTTCGAGGATGCAGCGGGAGTGAAGGTGAACTATGTGCGCTCGTCCGACTCCATCATCATCTCGCGCGTGGCAATCGAGAACAGGGCGCGGCAGCGCAGCTGGGATCTCGCGGTCACCACCACGGTGAACCGGCTGCCGGCCGAGGTGCTGTTGCAGTTCGACCCGCCCCAGGCGCCCGTCCTCATTCCGCAGGCTCGCGACCCGAACCGCCGCTGGTATGGCGTCTACGCGAATTACAACACCCCCGCCTATCTATAACACTGGCCTGATCAAAAAATCGCAGCTGCCGAAGCGCTACGAGGAATTCCTCGAGCACAAGGAATGGGCCGGCAAGATCGCTCTGGACGACACCGATGACGAATGGCTGAGCGCCATGATCATGCATTATGGCGAGGAGCGCGGCAAAACACTGCTTAGGGAATTGGCGAGCGCGTTGAAGCCGGTGCTGGTCGATGGACATCTTGCGCTGGCACGCTCGGTCGGGGCGGGGGAATATTGGCTCGCACTCAACAATTACGCGTCGTTGACCGTGAACGTCCGCTTGTCGGGCGCGCCTATCGATTTTTGGGCGCTCGATCCGGTCGCGCTGTTCTTCGGCTCGGTGGGCATCAGCGCGCAGGCGCCGCATCCCAAAGCCGCTCTGCTGGGCGCGAACTTCCTGCTCAGCCGCGACGCCCAGCAGTTTCTGACCAAGCGCGGCCGAATGCCAACCCGCGCCGACGTGCCGGTCAATCCCGCCGACGTCACCGACAGGTTGAAGGACAGGACAATCATTGCCACAATCTTTTCCGGGCAAGAGCAGAAGAAATGGCAGGGGCTGTTCAAGGACGTCTTCAAGCCGAACTAGGTTCCGCGCCGACGCGCCAGGCCGGCAGGCGACGGTGACACCTCGGTCGCCCGCTTTCGCGGCCGATCAGGCCCGCTCGCATAGGAGATCATTATGAAATTGTGCCGCTACGACGATGATCGCCTAGGAGTGGTGCGCGGGGACATGGTGCACGACGTGACCGAGGCGCAGGCTCAGATCAGGGCGGCCGCGCCATACGCGATGAAGGGCGAT
>VAZQ01000410.1:1902-5416 GCA_005883115.1 Alphaproteobacteria bacterium
CAAGGCGCATATCGAAGAGATGGCGGCACGCGCGGCGGTGCAGAACACCAAGCCATCGCCCGCCATCGGCACGGCCGGACTTTTCTTGAAGGCAAACTCGTCGCTCGTCGGTCCATCCGAGGGCGTGGCCATCCGCTTCCCCGAGCGCCGCAACGAGCACGAAGTCGAGCTTGCAATCGTCTTCGGGAGACAGGGCAGCGACATCCCGCGTGAAAGAGCGCTCGATTACGTGGTCGGATACAGCATCGGCCTCGACATGACCGCGCGCGGTCCCGAGGACCGCAGCTTTCGCAAATCGATCGACACCTATTCCGTGCTCGGGCCGTGGCTGGTCACCGCCGACGAAATCGTCGATCCGGATAACGTGCCGCTCAATATTTCCGTCAATGGCGAGATCAAGCAGAACAGCAACACGAAGCAGATGATCTACGACTGCCGCAAGCTGATTGAATGGGGCTCGACCTTCTATACGTTTTACCCCGGCGACGTGCTCTATACCGGCACGCCAGAAGGCGTCAGCCCGGTCAAGCCCGGCGACACCATGCTCGCGCGCATCGATCCCGTCGGTGAGATGCGCGTATCCGTGCGGGCGCACCGTGCCGGCGGCTAGGCGCGTCCATCGCGCGCGGCAGCGATCATGTCCGCGAGCTGCGCCATCTTGATCGGCAGACTATTCACCACGATCCCAAGCGGCTGCAGCGCGTCATTGACGGCGCTCGCGATGGCCGCCGGCGCGCCGAGATAGCCGGATTCGCCCGAACCCTTCTGGCCGAAAACCGTGTGCGGCGACGGCGTGACATGATGGACGATGTCGACGGGGGGCACCTCGTGCGCCGACGGCAGCAGATAATCCATGAAAGTTTGCGCGATGAGCTGGCCCTGCGCGTCATAGGCGAACTCCTCGCAAAGCGCCGCGCCGATCCCGTGGGCGATGCCGCCCATGGTCATGCCGCGCACGATCTTCGGATTGATGACGGTGCCGCAGTCATGACCGACGTAGTAGCGTTTGATGTCCGCTTTGCCGAGGTCGGGATCGATCGCCATCAGCAGCAGATGGAACTCGAAGGCGAAGCACGGATACATCTGCACGCGGCCGTCGGCGCTCGGCAGCCGTCCGCCCATCGGCACCTGCATCAGGTGAGTAAAGGCAAGGCCGGGCTCGGTGTCGGGCGGCAGGCGGTGGAAGTAGCGATGCGCGATGGTCACGAGCTCGATCCAGCTGCGCCGGTTCTGCGGCGCGGCACGGTCGAATATGTCGCCGCCATCGTAGGTCGCGCGATCCGGCGGGATCTTCAGATCATGGGCGGCAATGGCGACAAGTCTGGTTTTCAGCTTTTGCGCGGCGTGGAAGGCGGCACCGCCCAGCATAATCGCCATGCGGCTTCCGACCGGGCTTTGGCTGGGCAGCGATGACAGCGAGTCGGGCCGCACCACGCGGATGCGATCGGGATCGATTTCGAGGACCTCACCGATGACGGTGCCCACCAAGGTCTCGTGGCCCTGTCCGGCCGAGAGCGTGTGGATGGTTGCCGTTATCGCGCCGCCGAGATCGACGTTGATCCGGCAGGAATCGGTGTAAGTCGTCGTCTCGTTCTTCGGGTTGAGCAGCGGCTCGAACGTCGAGTTGGCGCCGCTCGGCTCGAGGCAGGCCGCCATGCCGATGCCGGCGAGAAGCCCTTGCCCGCGCAGGCGGTCGCGTTCCGCGAGGAGCTTCCCATAATCCGCGCGGGCGACGACCTTGTCGATGACGGCGTGGTAGTCGCCGCTGTCATAGGTGGTGCCGCTCGGAATGCGATAGGGAAATTGATCCGCGCGGATCAGGTTGCGCCGCCGCACCTCCAGCCGATCGAGCCTGCGATGCTTTGCGACCTCCTCGATCGCGCACTCGATGGCGTAATTGGTCGGCGATTGTCCGAAAGCGCGCACTGCCTCCTGCGTGGTTT
Organism: Alphaproteobacteria bacterium; assembly: GCA_005883115.1. GTDB lineage: Bacteria > Pseudomonadota > Alphaproteobacteria > Rhizobiales > Xanthobacteraceae > VAZQ01. The sequence continues at coordinate 3,846 of VAZQ01000410.1, forward strand.
TGTTCGAGGTGACCGCAATCGCTTGATACTGCACGCTGTTGATCCGGTAGGGGCCGACAATGGCGCCGATCGGCTTGCCGAGCTGGAACGGGGAGCGGCCCGCATAGCCGCCGACATTGTCGAGCGCGCGCATCTTCATCGAGCGGATGAGGCCCGAATCGTCGAACGCGACCTCGATGTCGAAATTGCGCTCGGGGCCGTGTGCATCCCCGCCGCGCATGTTCTCAAGCCGATCCTCGACGAGGCGGATCGGGAAGCCGAGCCGGCGCGACAAGTAGCCGGCCAGCACCGCATGCTTGATGCCGCGCTTGACGCCATAACTGCCGCCGACATCCACGTCATTGTGTACGCGCACCGAGGAGCCCGGCAGCTTGAGCGCAAGCGCAACCTGCTCGGGAAAGCGCGGCATCTGGACCGACGCGTAAACATCAAGAATCTCGCGCCACGCGTCCCAGCTCGCAAGGACCGCGAAGGTTTCGATCGGCACTGTCGAGCTGCGACCCCATTTGAGGCGCAGCGAGAGGCGATGCGCGCTCCCGGCAAAATCCTTCTCGACCTCACCCCAGACGAAGGTGCGGTCGAGCAGCACGTTGGAGCCGTGATCCGCGTGTACGATCGGACTGCCGGACCGGTAAGCCGCTTCGCCGTCGAGCACGAACGGCAATGGCTCATAATCCACGCGCACCAGCTCGGCGGCGTCTTCGGCGAGCGCGCGGGTGTCTGCGACCACTGCGGCCACCCATTCCCCGGCGTAGCGCGCGACCTCGACGGCGAGCGGGCGCCGCGGCACCTTCGGGGTGTCGAGGCCGGCAAGCAGCGGCTGCGTCGCCGCCGCCAGCTCGCGGCCGTCAAGCACGCAGTGCACGCCGGGCATCGCGAGCGCCTCGGATTTATCGATTGCGATGATGCGCGCCGCGGGATGCGGACTGGCCACCAGCGCAACGTGCCGCACGGCCGGTACCGCAATATCGGCGGCGAAGCGGCCTCTGCCGACGACGAAGCGGCGATCCTCGCGCACGCGGCGATCGCTCGATATGAAGCGGAAGGACTTCACCGCTCGCGCTCCGGCCGGTTCAAGCCGCGCATACGCTCGGCAGCGAGCGCGATCGCCTCGACGATCTGCGCGTAGCCGGTGCAGCGGCAAAGATTGGCGGAAATGGCCTCGACGATTTGCGCGGGAGTCGGCGCAGGATTGTCGACCAGGAGCGCGTGCGCCGTGAGGACCATGGCGGGCGTGCAATAGCCGCATTGCATCCCATGCGTCTCGCAGAAAGCGTCTTGAATGGGGGAGAGCTCGCCGGGCCCGGGCGCCAGTCCCTCGATAGTGGTGATCGCGTAGCCGTCGGCTTGCACGGCGAACATCAGGCAGGAGCGCACCGGAGCGCCGTCGAGGAGCACGGTGCAGGCGCCGCACACGCCATGCTCGCAGCCGGCATGCGCGCCGGTGAGCAGCAGGCGCTCGCGCAGGCAGTCGAGCAGGCTCATGCGCGGCTCGACCTCGAGCGCATGCGTCTCGCCATTGACCCTCAAGTCAACCCGCATGGGACGCGGCGCGGTAAGCATCGGTGATG
>VAZQ01000424.1:0-3374 GCA_005883115.1 Alphaproteobacteria bacterium
CATCTGGGAAACGTCGGCCAAACAGTACCAGCCGCAGGGGGATGAGAGCAAATCTTCGGAGGTGAGTTTCGGATGCGCAAAATCGTTTTGCAACACAATCTTGCCCATTAGCAGACATCGGTGCCGCTTCCGCAGCCTTTGCAGAAGACTCACCGTGCCTTGAGCCCATTGCCTCTTTTTGTCTCGACTCTCTTTGGGTAAAATCGCAGAATTAGAGCGACCGAGACGCCACCCCAAAGCGTTCGGTACTCCATTCAACTTTTGTCCGGGATCCCTTCGAGCGTCCCGTGCCGCCGCTCCGACGTATGTCGAGCGAAAGGAGTGCCTTCAATGTGCGACTACAGTCTACACCTCGTCGCATCCCGACCCGCGAAGGTCGGAGACGAGCTGGTAACAATGAAGTTCCAGAACTCTATGACGCGAGGATTCGCTGCAATCGGGGAGCCGAACATGGCAGTGTGCCTTTTACCCGGCACGGAGGTCGCGTTCGAAAAGGAAGTTAAGTATGAGCGCTTTTTGGCTTTTTTCGCAAACGCTAAGCTTGGGAAGAAAGTGGCTCGGTTCCGGCAGATCAACATCGGAAAGCCAAATGTGCATCACGATGCGCTGGAGTTCCCCGACGGGGAGACCGTGCTGCTCACTCGGCTATGCGAAGGCCAGCACGCGACCGTGCTGCAGTTGCCGGCTTCTCCGCGCCCTGTGAACGCAGCGGAGCGGCAAAAGGGCGATTCGCTCGTCAGATAATCGGACTGCTCACGGTCGGGCTTGCCCGGCTGTTTGCATCATAGATAGAGCGACCGGGGTGCCGATCGCTCTCCCAGTGGCGGTGCGCGAAATAGCGAGACGTCTCGGGCGTCACCCCACCTGTGCGCGTGCAGGCGACGTGCGCAAGAATTGGAGATCGCCATGGGTTTCAAGACCATTCTCGTTCCGATCGAACAGCATGATCTCATGAACCCGACATTGCAGACCGCTCTCCTTCTCGCGCGGAAATTTGACAGCTACATCGAAGGGCTCGCCTTGCGCGTTGAGATTCCCGCTGTCTTCGCAGTAACCGATGTGGGCGCTGTGCCGATACCGGCATTGGAACAGGACATCGCGGAAAATGAGAAACGAAGCCGCAGCCTTTTCGAGAACTTCATGCAAGAGCATGGCGTGCCGCGCGGACGTGACACAAAGGCCCTCTCAAGCGGTTGGTTGGACAATGCCCCTGAGGGTGACCACTTTGTAGGGAGCCATGGTCGGGTCTTCGATGTGATCGTCTTAGGTAAACCAGGTCGCGATCCGAAGGGCCCGCGGATGAGCACACTTGAAGCTGCCTTGTTTGAAAGCGGCCGACCTATCCTGATCGCACCACCAACGCCACAGCCTCAGATGGGGGCGAATGTTTTGATTGCCTGGAATTGCAGCACCGAACAAGCGCGCGCCACCGCTTTTGCGATGCCTATCCTTAAGCGTGCCAGCCGCGTCATCGTATTGACAGTCGAAGGTGGAGCGGCGGTACCCGGACCAACAGGACTGCAACTGTGCCGCTATCTGCAATTCAACGAAGTCCCGGCAAAGCCGTTGACCGTCGGTCTTGATGGCCGCCTGACGGGTGAGGCGATTTTGGCCCACGCGAAGACATTGGGCTGTGACCTCCTGATCAAGGGCGCTTACACACAGAGTAGATTGCGGCAAATGATCTTCGGTGGCACCACCCGCTACATCTTAAGCAACGCAGAATTACCAGTACTCATGGCGCACTGACCGCTTTGGCCAACGCCATCGGGCCACGACCTCATTCGGAGGTTCTCCTTCAGGTCAGAAGCAGACCTCATCCCGTCACTTAAACCACGTCCGCTTCGCCGGCCGAGCGCGTAAGATTGATTCAAGATCCCGCAGTTGATTGACGAGGCGCCTCTGCAAAGGCGCTCGGTTATGGGTGCGGTTTGTGGTAACGCCAGGCCGTAACGGCGCATTGCTCGTCTCGGGGAGAGCGTTGCCGTTAGGTGCCATCGGCGCCCACGTCCAGCAAGGTCGCGCCTTCCTGTTGCGCGTCTAACGTACGATCTGCCGCGATTGCAATGCAATGCTTTCCGTATATCGTGGGCAGCCGCGTTGCGCTGTTCCGGGACATCTAGCCATGGGCGCGAGGCATTTCGGCGCCCGCATCGCGCGCCTTGAAGATCCGGCGCTGCTGACCGGACGCGGGCGCTTCGTCGACGACATTAGGCTTGCGGGCGCGCTACACGCGTGCTTCGTGCGCAGCCCGTACGCTCACGCCAAGATCCGCTCCCTCGATGCCTTCGCGGCGCGTGCCATGCCAGGCGTCCATGCGGTGCTGACCGCCGACGATCTGCCGGCACGCATGGCGCGCAGCCAGATTCCGATGCTCGTGCCGAATCCATCGATTACGGCGCCGCGCACGCAGCTCGCCTTGGCGCGCCGTGAAGTGTGCTATGTCGGTCAGACCATCGCGGTCGCGATCGCAGACAATCGCTATCTCGCGGAAGACGCCGCCGCAGCCGTCAACGTGGACTTCGAGACGTTGCCGGCGGTCAGCGACTGCCGCGAAGCCGCGCGGCCCGATGCTCCGCCCGCACACAGCGACCTGGCGAGCAATGTCGCCGCTGTCGTCGCCATGAGCTACGGCGACGTTGAGGCGGCATTCACGCGCGCCGCACACGTCTTCGAGGACGAACTTTTCCTGCATCGCGGCGGGGCCATGACCCTCGAAGGCCGCGCCGTGCTCGCAAGTTACGATGCCGGAGCTGACATGCTGACGGTGTGGTCGGCGACGCAGACGCCGCACCTTTGCCGCGCGACGCTTGCCGATCTCTTCGAACGCGACCTTGAGGCAATCCGTGTGATCGCGCCGCACGTGGGTGGCGGCTTCGGCACAAAGGCGCCCTTCTACGCCGAGGAGGCGGTCATTCCGGCGGCCGCAATGAAGCTCGGGCGCCCGGTCGCCTGGCAAGAGGACCGGCGCGAGCATTTTCTCTCGGCCACGCAGGAACGCGACCAGTATTGGAAAGTCGCCATTGCCGTCGACAACAAAGGAAAAATCCTCGGGCTCTCCGGCACCCTGCTGCACGATACCGGAGCATTCCTGCCGTGGGGCATCATCATGCCCTACATCTCCGCAACGACATTTCCCGGGCCCTACGTGGTGCCGGCTTATCGCGTCGAAGCAACGGTCGTGTTCACCAACCGCGTGCCGACCACGGTCGTGCGCGGCGCCGGCCGTCCGCAGGCGGTTTTCGCCATGGAGCGGCTCATGGATCGAATCGCGCGGCAGCTCGACATCGACCGCGCCGAACTGCGTCGACGCAACATGATCGGGCCCGAGCAGATGCCTTATTCCGTCGGTTTGGTTTTTCGCGACGGCAAAC
>VAZQ01000424.1:3513-6249 GCA_005883115.1 Alphaproteobacteria bacterium
GGCAAGGTCGCGGTCGCGACCGGCGCGACGACGCAGGGGCAAGGCACGCGCACGACGCTGTCGCAGATCGTCGCCGATGAGGTCGGCTGCCGCATCGAAGACATCGTCATGACCGTCGGCGACACGGCGGCGATCTCGCAAGGGGTCGGCGCCTTCGCGAGCCGTCAGGCGATCAACGCCGGCTCATCCGCGTTGATTGCGGGTGCCAGCGTGCGCAAGCAAGTCATCGCGCTCGCCGCCCGCATTCTGGGCGTGCCCGAGGACAACATCGATGTCGAGGATGGCCGCGCGATCGCCCGCGCCGGCAACAAGCCGTCGCTCACGCTCGGGGAGCTTGCGCGGGCGGCGCAGGGCACGCCCGGCTTTTCCTTTGCTGCGGGACAGACGCCCGGCATCGAGCGCACGGCCTATTTCACTCCGCCGCAAGCTTCGTATTGCAACGGGACGCATGTGGCGGAGGTCGAAGTCGATCCTTTCACCGGCGCGGTTAAGCTCCTGCGTTACACGGTGGCCCACGACAGCGGAAACATTATCAATCCGCTGGTCGTCGACGGCCAAGTGCAAGGCGGCGTCGCCCACGGGATCGGCAACGCGCTGTTCGAGTGGATGAAGTACGATCAGCGCGCGCAGCCGCTCACGGCGACGTTCCAGGACTACCTGATGCCGGCCGCGCTCGACGTGCCGGGCTGCGACATCGAGCACGTTGAGACGCCGAATCCGCTCAATCCGCTCGGCGTGAAAGGCGCCGGAGAGGGCGGCACCATTCCGGCGCCCGCCGCGATCATCTCAGCGGTCGAGGACGCGCTCTCATCGTTCGGGGTGCGTTTTGCCGCCATGCCGCTGACGCCTGATCGCATCGTCGAAGCGCTGCGCCAAGCAGGCGCCTACGAGAAATTGGCGTGACCTTGCCGTCCGCCTAGTCGCTTTGTTCCGGCATTAGCAGGTCAAGGCCGTGCATCGCAGCAAAAGCGGCCAGCTCATGTCCGCAGTGGGTCAAAAAACGGCGCAGATATCGAGAGGATGCGACAGCCTATGTTCGCTTTGCCCCGAAATCGGACATGGGGTTTACTCCCGTCGCCAATTCTTAGCGAATGCCGCCATAGCGTCGTCCCTCTCTTGTGCAAGAATTCTTTTTAGGTTGTACAGCATGCCAAAGGATAGCCACACGCGGCAGGGGAACTGCCATGAAATCACTAGTGATCGCGGGTTTTTTGTCAGCTTTGATGATCAGCCGAGCCAATACGCAGGTCTACTATAACTATCCGGCGTGGGACCGGCTTAGCGACCAGGCCCGCGCCATGTACATTGCGGGCGCTTACGATTCCCTTGTCAGCATCGCGTCTCCCGATACTGCGTCTACCTCTCGGCACTATTCAAAGTGTGTGAGCGGCCGGCTCCCGGTTGAACAGCTTGCGAAAAACGTCCGTACATTCGTAGCAGCGCGCCCAGATTTGCAGAACAAACCAGTGCAGGTAGGGCTGATTAATTATCTGATTGAGCTTTGCGGCGTGCCTCCGAATTAGGGAGCGCTTTCGTGGGGCGAAGAAGCGGATTTTGAAGTAGTCCCCGCTCCATCGACGCATCCGATGGCGCGGAGATCGCTGCACTGCGGGATTCGGTCCGGGCTATGACCGCACTGGGTCAATCACGTTAGACCAACACGCCCGACGAGTTCGCGAGATGCCGGCTTCACCTCCAATTGCGTCCCAACTTTAGCGCCGCAGCAAATCGACGCGGAGTGCCGATTCTGTTGCAAAAGTCACCGCGGAGAAGCTGTAGAATAAAAATACGCAACAATCGAATCGGGGTGAATGGATTCTTGAATCAACCTTGTACCTTGATCCCTGATCTTGAATCAATCTTGCGCACTCGGATGCGCAAAATCGTTTTGCAACACAATCTGCCAGGAGCAGACTCATGCACTGCAGCAAACGACGTGCTCACAAATCTACTATATCAACCTCCGATCAGCGGGACCTTTGCGTCGGTGATCACTTTCTTCCATTTGGCGATGTCGGCGTTCACATAGGCCGCGAAATCGGCCGGGGAATTGCCTTCCGCCTCGACGCCGGCCTGCAGCAGCTTTGCCTTGATGTCGGGCGCGTTCACGATCGCCGAGATTTCGCGCTGCAGCAGGTCGACGATCGCCTTCGGCGTTCCCGCCGGCACGAACACGCCAGTCATGGTTTCCGCCTCCTGCCCAGTAATGCCGATGTCTTCGAGAGTCGGCACATCGGGCAAAGCCGCCGAACGCTTCCTGGCGGTGACTGCAAGCGCGCGCAGCTTGCCCTCCTTGATCAGGTTGACGTAATTGCCGAGGGCGGCGCAGACGACCGGCGTGTGCCCACCGACCAGCGATTGCGTCATGGGGCCGCCGCCCTGGAATGGCACGGTGACGAAATCGAGGCCAAGGGCGAGCTTGAGCATTTCGATCGACAGTGACGGTGTCGTGCCGGTACCGGGCGATCCGACGCTGTGCTTGCCGGGCTCGCGCTTGATTAGGTCGATTAACTCCTTCATCGTTTGCACAGGAAAATTTGAATTGACGACCCATGAATTCGGCGTGGCGCCGGCCTTGGTGACCGGGATGAAGTCCTTGTCGACGTCGTAGGGCACCTTGTTGTAAAGGCTTGGATTGACGACGATGCTCGACGACGCCAGCAGGATGGTATAGCCGTCGCTCGGCGAGCGGGCCGCATTCGCCATGCCGATATTGCCGCCGGCGCCGGAGATGTT
>VAZQ01000424.1:6278-9472 GCA_005883115.1 Alphaproteobacteria bacterium
GCCCCAGTCGCTCGGAAAGTTTCTGCGCAATCAGCCGTCCGGCGGTGTCGGTCACGCCCCCGGGCGGGAACGGGACGACGACCCTGACGGGCTTGCTCGGGTACTGCTGCGCGAAGGCCGAGCCCGAAACGATGAGCGCCGCGGAGAGCGCGACGAGGCGGACTATCTTTTTCATTTTAGTTCCTCCTTCTCTCCTTTTTCCTGTCAGGACACCAAGACGGGCGAAACTTAGGAAGCCACCATCGATGGCACGAAGCAACGAGAGTTTTGTGTGAGGCTTGCAGGAACGTCGCAAAAGTGCCAATAGCGACCTAACGCATTGCAGCAAAAGGCAGCGCTATTCGATCACCTCGTCGGCACGCCGCTGAAGTTGCGAAGGCACGTCGAGGCCGAGTGTTTTAGTGGTCTTCATCGCCGGCTCGTGTCGCGACCACCAACTGCTGGCTCTCCACCTCACTCGAACTTGGCCGGCGATGAGAATGGCTTGGCCGCATCCACCACGAACATAACTAGGGCATTCAGATCGCTCGTGCCGCTGCTGAAGACTTCCATCGGTGTGTCGGGACCATGTCCAGGCATGGACTGGCCGATATCGATATGACTCACGCCGTGTGGAGTCTTTTGGCCCAGCTGGCCGGCCAGCACGTAGAAGGCTTCGGAGCCTGGATGCGTGTGCACCGGCGTCCTGGCCCCGGGCGGCCCACCCGCATTGTTGATGCGTAGCAGATACTCGGGCGCAGTAATTGGGGGCACGGGCCCGATCTCGACAATCTTGCTTCCGTCGCGCGTCGAGCCGCCCCTGGGACCAAGCGTGAAAAGCCAGACCTTGCCCGCGACTTCAGAAGCTAATGACGTTGGCCCCTCGGCAGCCCGCGCCTGCGCGAGTGTGGGGAAATTCTCAACCTGCCAGTATAGCGGTCCGGCCGGCAGTTGCTTGAGCTTCTTTTCGGCCACCGGCTTGATGTCAAATTTTGGTTGTGCCGTCGCCGTCGACGGCAACAGCAACAATCCCACCGCACACAGCGAAAGCGCCAAGACGATGATACTCTGGGCGCCGAATATTTGCGGTTTCATCGTTATCGTCCACGCGCGCCGCGAGCACTCCAGTCAATCGCCGAAAATGTGCATCGACCGGCTGCCGTCAATAATTACACGGTCGTCGCAGGGAATCCAGGGAGCACGCCCGCTTGAGTCATTCGCGTCGTTTTCGATCCTGCTTCGGCCTGGGCCTATTTCCGCTGCATCCCAAAAACCGGACATGCGCGCCAACCAGTAAATCGCTCTTCGGCGGCCTCTGGTGGTCAAAGCCGCCGGCATCAAGCCGATCTGATCGCGCGAGCGCGCAAAATTCCGTATAGAAGATTTGCCGGGATTGCCGGATCAATCCGCTTTAACGCCGGCAAACTTCACCACCTTGCCCCACTTTTCCGTCTCTTCCACGATGAGCTTACCGAAGTCGCTTGGTGAGCCCGTCAGCGCGATGCCGCCGAGGTCGGCAAGCCGCGCCTTCATCTTGGGGTCCGCAACGCCGGCATCGATCTCCTTGTTGAGCTTGTCGATGATCTCGACCGGCGTGTTGCTCGGTGCGCCGACGCCAAACCAGCCGCTAGCCTCGTAGCCCGGTACGAATTCGGCGACGGCCGGGATGTCCGGCAGTGCATCTAAGCGCCGCTCGATGGTCACCGCCAGGGCGCGCAGTTTGCCGGTTCTGACGTATTCGAGCGACGATGCAGTGGTGCCGAAGTAAAGCTGCACTTGTCCGCTCAACAAGTCTGTCATCACCGCCGCCGCGCTGCGATACGGCACGTGCACCATATTAATCCCGGTCATCACCTTGAACAGCTCGCCGTTGACATGCGGCGTGCTGCCGATGCCGGGTGACGCCATACTGATTTTGCCGGGATTGGCCTTGGTATAGGCAATGAACTCGGGAAGCGTTTTGGCAGGAACCGCAGGATTCACCATCATGATGTAGGGAAAGCGGACGATGGGTGCGACCGGTGCGATATCGCGGAGGAAATTGAAATTGAGTTTGTCGTAAAGGGTCGCGTTGATTGCGTTCGATGGACCCACCATGAGCAGCATATAGCCGTCAGCGGGCGCGCGCACGACGGCCTCGGTGCCGATGTTGGTGCCGGCGCCCGGGCGATTTTCAATGATGAATTGCTGACCCAGCCGCTCCGACAACCATTGCCCGACGAGCCGCGCGGTAATGTCCGTCGCGCCGGCTGGTCCGACCGGCACGATCAAGCGCACCGGCCGCGTCGGATAGGCTTGCGCGAAAGCGAAGTGCGGCACGGCCGGAAGCGCGGCAGTGCCTGCTGCCAGATGCAGAAATTGGCGGCGGGGAAGTTTCATTAGCCTTCTTCCCGTTCGAGTCGACCTGTGTCCCGCTAAGCGGGTCTGCGGGCGACCGCACTTGCAAAGACAATAAGCCCATAAAAATGGTCGACGTCTGCTCGTCGACGAGCCTCTACTTTGAGCGCATCGGCCATTCCAGGCCCGATCCGTCCGGCGTTTAGCACTAGATCAGCTCCGCGGTCGACCAACGTGATCATGTAGGTCGCATCAGGAAGCGAGGTGTAGCCATAACTGCGAGATTGCAATGCCTCGAAGCCCGCCGTGCGGAGCATCGCCGAAAGCCTACGCATCAGCCAACGATCATGGACCATTCCGTCCATCGCTGCATCCGCACAACACTGTAGGGGATCGAAATTTCCGGTCGCGAACGAAGTGGTAGAATAATCGCCGTCGAAAATCGCAAGCCACCCTCCAGGGCGGACCACCCGGCGTGCTTCGGCAAGGGCTTCCTCTGGTTTCGGAATGTGGCACAGGGTCGTGTGAAACAGCACAGCATCGAAGCTACGGTCCTCGCACGGCAGAGCACGGCCATCGGCCTCCTGGAACGTGAGGTTTTGAACAGACCCTGCCAATTCTTTTGCCTTGGCGATGAATACCGGAGAGGGATCGACCCCGACGGCATGCGAGACATCTGGTAAGCCCGCAAGAAAGCGGGTCACTGCTCCGGTGCCACAGCCGATTTCAAGTACCTTAGCGTCTTTGGGAAAGGTGATCTGGCAGACGAACTCGTTGAGTATGCCCCGCCGCAAAAGATCGGCTGCGCGAAGCTCCAGCGCCCCCGCCAAGCGTTCGAGGGCCGCCGCGTCGGCAGCAGTGATCGAAGCGTAAATATC
>VAZQ01000045.1 GCA_005883115.1 Alphaproteobacteria bacterium
GGCTTTGACCCGGCAATCCATCGTTCTTCGCAAAGATTTCTTGCGAAAAAAGATGGACCCGCGGGTCAAGCCCGCGGGTGACACCTGTGGGGTAAGCGGTGAATAAAACGAGCCGGAAAAGGGGCTAATGGTCGCGTTCGCCAACATTCTCCTCGGCGGCGTCTTTCACGCCGCCGTGTTGTTCTTGGTTGCCGCCGGGCTGCAGCTCGTTTTCGGGGTGCAGAAGATCCTCAATCTTGCCTGCGGCTCGTTCTACGCGCTCGGCGCCTATTTCGGCGTGAGCTTCGTCGGCTACGCCATGACCGCCGGGCTTTCGCCCTGGCTGATCATGCCGGGGCTGCTGGTCGCCGGAGTTGCGCTCGGCTTCATCGGCCCGCCGATCGAGCGCCTGCTGCGCGCCGTCTACGGCCGCGACGACAGTTTCCAGTTGCTGCTCACGTTTGCGCTGGTGCTGATGTTTCAGGACGTGTTTCGGTTCGTGTGGGGGCCGAACCCGCGCTCGCTCGACAGCGCCTATCTCATCTACGGCGTGATCAACGCGCGCGAGTTCAGCGTACCCGTCTACAATCTGTTGGTGATTGCAGCCGCGATCGCCACGGCGGCAGGCTTCGGGGCGCTGCTTCAACGCACCAATTACGGGCGCATCCTGCGCGCCACCGCCGAGAACCGCGCCATGGCCGAGGCTTTGGGCGTCGACGTGCGGCGTCTCTATGCGGTGGTGTTCACCATCGGCGCGATACTCGGCACCACGGCCGGCGCGCTGGTGGTGCCGACCGCCGCGGCGTCTCTCGACATGGCGATCGATTTCGTCATCGAGGCATTCGCCGTCGTGGTCATCGGCGGGCTCGGCTCCATGCGCGGCGCGCTCGCCGGCGCGCTGATCGTCGGGCTCATTCGCGCCTATGCCATCATGCTCTATCCCGAAGCTGAGGTGCTCGCCATTTATGTGATCGTGATCGCGGTGCTGCTGCTGCGGCCGGCGGGCCTGTTCGGGAGGCCGGTGACATGACACGCGCGCCGGCCATCGTCATCGCCTTGGCAGGGATCATCGGCTTGGCGCTGCTGCCGCTTTTGGCGCCGTCCTATTACGCGAGCCTGATGATCCCCTTCTTCGGCTACGCCATCGCGCTGCTCGGGTTCAACCTGCTCTTCGGCTACGCCGGCCTACTCTCGTTCGGCCATGCCATGTTTCTCGGCTTCGGCGCCTATGGTGCCGCGGTGCTCGCCGGCGTTCTCGGCATCAAGTCGTTCGAAGCCGTCCTGTTCGCCGTCATGCTGCTTGCCGCGCTCGCGGCCGTTCCCATCGGCGTTCTGTGCATGCGCTACGTCGGCATCTTCTTTGGCATGCTGACGCTCGCCTTCGGCATGCTGTTCTACTCGTTTCTGTTCAAGTTCTATCACCTCACCGGAGGCGACAGCGGCATGCGCGTGCCGCGCATGAACATCATCGGCCTCGAATTCGCGCACTACAACAAAATCGAGTTTTTAGCGGGGCCGTTCTACTACTATTGCCTCGCTCTCCTCGTCATTGGGGCCTGTGTGATGTGGCGCATCGTGCATTCGCCGTTCGGCCTGCATCTCAAGGCCCTGCGCGACAACCCCCGCAAGGCAGAATACCTCGGCGTCCATGTGCACCAGTTTCGCCTCGCCGCATTCGTGATCTCGGCCGCCTACGGCGCTGCCGGCGGCGCAATCCTCGGCTTTCGCATCGGCATCGCCGACCCGGAGCTGGTCTACTGGACGCAATCGGGCCAGCTCGTGTTCATGGCGGTGCTCGGCGGCTTCTCGAACTTTTTCGGGCCGATCATTGGCGCGCTCGCCTTCACCCTGCTGCAGGACCAGCTGCAGTCCCTGACGCAGTACTGGCGCTTCATCCTCGGCGCCATTCTGGCGTTGATTGTCATCGCATTTCCCGGCGGGCTGGCCGGTCTCGCCGACGATCTGCCCTGGCGGCGCGAGCGGAAGTCGACATGACGGCGCTGCTCGAGACCAAAACCGTCAGCAAGGATTACGGCGCACTGCGCGCCTTGAGCAATGTCAGCATCGCCATCGAGGCGGAGGAACTCGTCTCGGTGGTCGGGCCCAACGGCGCCGGCAAGACCACGCTGGTCAACCTGCTGACCGGGCTCCTCACCCCGAGCGCGGGCGACGTGCTGTTCATGGGCGAGAGCATTGCCGGGATCGGGCCGGTGCGGCTCGCTGAACGCGGTCTCGTGCGGTCGTTCCAGCTGATCCAGATTTTTCCGCAGCTGACGGTAGCGGAAACCATCGCCGCCGCCGTGGTCTCGCGGCAAGGGAAGCGCTGGCGGCTGTTCGCGACGCTGGCATCGGACCATGCGGTCCGCACGCGCGTGGCGCAGGTCGCAGAAATTTTTGGCCTGCAGCATCGGCTTGCGACATCCGCCGCAATCTTGTCGCAGGGCGAAAAGAAGCTGCTCGACGTGGCCTCGGCCTTCGCGCTCGATCCGCGCGTCATTCTGCTCGATGAGCCGACCTCCGGGGTCTCGACCGCCGAGAAGCACGGCATCATGCAGACACTGATCGCGGCGGCAAAGCGCGCCGGCGTGCAGAGCATCCTGCTGGTCGAGCACGATATGGATCTGGTCGCCGCCTATTCGCATCGGATCATCGCATTGGCGGAGGGCTGCGTGCTAGCGGATCTGCCGCCGGCGCAGTTCTTCGCCGATCCGCGCCTGATCGAGAGCGTGATCGGCAAGCGTATGGGACAGCGATGCTGAGGGTGCAGAATCTGAGCGTGGACGTCGAGGGCAGCCGCGTGCTGCGTGGCATCTCCTTCGAGGTCAACGCGGGCGAGCTTGTCTACCTGGTCGGCCGCAACGGCGCGGGCAAGACCACGAGCCTGCGCACCATCATGGGTTTCCGCAAACCCGCATCCGGCTCGCTGATTACCTTCGCGGGCGTGAATCTCGCCGGACTGCGCCCATACCGGATCGCGCGGCTCGGCATCGGCTTTGCGCCGGAGGAGAGCGAGGTTTTTGGCGAGCTCACGGTTGCGGAAAACATCGCGCTGCCGACCTGGACGCAGCCACACCCGCGGGAGGCGCAGGCGCGGATCGAGGAGGCCTACCGCGTTTTTCCGCAGCTCGAGCGCTACCACACGCGCGGCGGCCACGCGCTCTCCGGCGGCGAGCGCAAGATGGTCTCGATCGCGCGCGCGCTCGCGCTCGGCCCGAAATTGCTGCTGCTGGACGAGCCGACGGAGGGCCTCTCGCCCGTGATCGTGCCCGCGATCATCCAGGCGCTCGCCAATATCCGCGCCCTCGGCCACGCGGTCTTCATCGCCGAGTCCAATATCCACCATGTGCCGGATTTCACTGACCGGCTCTATGTCATCGAGCGGGGCGAGATCGTCTTTGCCGGGCTGCCCGAGCTGGCCGCCAAGGACCCGGCGCTGGCGCGGATCGTCGCGGGAACTCCACCGCGCCCCGGCGGGGACGCGATTGAAGCCCCGCCCGCGGTGTGATAGATGTGTGATATATCAGATGGCCGCTTTGACGTGACAACGACCGGCGGCTTTCAGCCGGCGCAGGAGAAACGAGGATGATCAGCCAGCGACAAATCGAATTCCGGCAGGAGTATCGCTCCCGCATCATGGGATGGTACGACGGCTACTTCCACGTGGCGATCATCTACGCCATGGGCGCGGCGGCGTTCTACATCTACATCGAGCACATTCACGGCGTGACCGCGCTCGAGTGGCTCACCGTCCCACTCACTTTCCTGTTCACCAATCTGTTCGAGTGGGCAGTGCACAAATACGTCATGCACCGGCCGGTGAACATCAAGGGGCTGCGCTCGATCTACGAGCGCCACACGCTCAACCATCATCAATTCTTCACCGACCAGGAGATGCGCTTCCGCGACCATAAGGATTGGCGCGTCACCGTCTTTCCGCCCTATGCGCTGGTCGTGTTCATCCTGATGTCGCTGCCGATTGCCGTCATTCTCGGCCTGTCGCTGTCGCCCAACGTCGGCTGGTTGTTCATGTGCGTCACCACGGGCATGTATCTGATTTACGAGTTCATGCACTTCTGCTGCCACGTCGACGAGAACTGGTTCGTGCGCAATTGTCCGTTCGTCAACTCGCTGCGGCGCCACCACACCGCGCACCACAACGCCCGGCTGATGATGGAAGTGAACATGAATCTGACCTTCCCGATCGCCGACTGGCTGTTCGCAACCTCCGATCTCGACCGCGGGCTCGCCGGCCATCTGCTGAACGGCTACGACACGCGTTTTCTGAAGAAGAATCTGCGCGGCGCCCCGCCCCGTCCCGACGAGGCGGCGGCGGTCCCGGTCGGCGCCAACTAACGGGAAGCGCTGCCATGCCGAACGACGTCAAAGCCGCAGTCTCCGCCGTCACGCTCGTCGTGGCCGCGGTGCTGGCGTTCTGGAGCGGCTCCCCGATCCGGCCGGAGCTCTCGACCTTTGTCGTCATCGTCGCCGTATTCATGGTGGCGGCGATGTGGATCTTCCCGGAAGCGGGCGTGAAAAAAGGCGACGTGAGGAAGGCGAGATAGCTGATCCGTTTCGCGGGCGGGCCATGACCCTGCATTACCAGGCGGCCGTGCTGAACGAGGCGCGCAGCTCCCTGCGCGTCGAGACGGTCGCCGCCGCGCCGCTCGCACCATCCGACGTGCTGGTGGGCGTGCGCGCCGCCGGGCTTTGCCATACCGATCTCGAGGTGATCGACGGCTCGCTGGGCTATCCGATGCCGATCGTGCTCGGCCACGAAGCTGCCGGCGTGATCGAGGACGTGGGTTCCGCCGTGCAGCGGCTCAAGAAGGGCGATCACGTCATCTTGTCCTGGAACCCGCATTGCGGCCATTGCTATTACTGCGACCGGGGCCTGCCGATCCTGTGCGAGGATTACCTCGCCAAAGGGCCGCAGGCGGTGCAGTTCGACGGCACCTGCAAGGCGCGGCACGCGAGCGGTGAAGAACTCAAGCACCTGATGTTTCTCGGCGCCTTCGGCGAGTATTGCATCGTGCCGGAGCAGCAGGCGATCGCCGTCACCCGCGATATTCCCTTCGACCGCGCCAGCCTGATTGGCTGCGGCGTGATGACCGGCGTCGGGGCGGCGCTCAACGTCGCGCGCATCGGGCGCGCCGATACCGTGATGGTGATCGGCTGCGGCGCGGTCGGCCTCGCCGCGGTTCAAGGCGCGCGCCTTGCCGGCGCGGCGAAAATCATTGCGGTCGACATCGACGCGGACAAACTCGCGCTGGCCCAGCGCATGGGTGCAACGCAAGGCGTCAACGCGAAGAAGGAGGAGATCGCCGCGATCGCCCGGCGGGAAACGTCCGGCCGCGGCGCCGATGTCGTGATCGAGGCCGCGGGCAGCGCGGCGGCGTTTCGCACGAGCATCGAAGCGGTGCGGCCGGGCGGGGAGTTGGTCTGGCTCGGCAAGATCGACATCAACACGGACGTCACGTTCCGCTGGGGCGCACTGATGCAGGAGAAGCGCATCCGGCGCTCGAGCTACGGCGAGGCGCGGCCAGCGCGTGACTTCCCCATGCTGGCGCAGGCCTATCTCGACGGCCGCCTCATGCTGGACGAGCTGATCACCCAGCGCATCCGCCTCGACGCGATCAACCAGGGCTTTTCGGCGCTGCGGGACGGCAAGGCGATCCGCAGCGTCATCACGTTCGGATAATGTCGGGAGATCGCGTCGCCGCCGGATTGCGCAGCCGCATCACTGGCCGAAGAGATAGTTGAAGCGGGCCATGATGCTGTTGCTGCGCAGGCCAACTCCATAAGTCTCGGTCGCGCCGATTGCGGTCGGCCCGTTGATATCGGTGCTGCGGCCGAGATCGGTGTGCATGAACTCGAGCCCGAGCGAGAATTGGCGCGTGAGCTTGAACTCGACGCCGCCGCCTACCGTCCAGCCCGAATGCACGGTGGAGCTTTGCGAGATTACGCCGAGTGCATTGTCGCGAAGGCTGGTCTCGACGGTGCCGGCGGCGAAACCGCCTTTGATGTAGGGGAGCCAAGTATCGAACCCGTAGCCGACGCGGCCGGTCACCGTCCCGAGCCACGTGAGCTTCGAAGACCAAACATCGGTCGCGGGGAAGTAGGGACTGGTAAAGCTGCGGTCGAAATCGGCGGCTGAGGCGGATCCCTCGATGCCGAAGACAAACCGGTTGTACTGAAAATTATAGCCGAGCTGCCCGCCGCCGATCACGCCGCTGCCTCTGTCGCGCGTCAGTGAATTCAGCGGCGAAAAAAACGTGGACACGCCCAGATTTCGCCAGCGCACCGTGTCCGAGCCATACCCGACCTGACCGCCGAGATAAAACCCGGCCCAGCTCGGAGGAAGATCCACGGGCGCGGGATTTCTCGCGTACGGAATATCGGCGGCCATGGCCAACTCGACCGCGGCAGCGCTCATGCAGGCGGCGATGACGAACGTCCGACCGACGTGGAAAAGCACGTGCCTCTCCTCCTGGTCCCCCGAGTTAAGAGATCGGGAAAGTTGCCGGCAAGGTTTGGCGAAAGCGCGGCGCCGATGCGCCGGCTTCTCGGCACGGTTAACAAAACTTTGCGCGATGCCGCGGATGCGAAAGGTATTAGGGTCCGCTCGTATGTGGGACAGCGTATGGACACTTTAGCTTCGTCATTGCCGGGCAGAAGCGCGTCGAAGATGCGTGAACGCGCTTATCACCCGGCAATCCATCCCTCTTCGCAAAAAGAGTTTTACGAAGAATGATGGACCCGCGGGTCAGGCCCGCGGGTGACGGGGCGGCGCACGTTCTCCTCAGCTTCGTTACCGCCTGCGTGACGCCGCTCGAGCAAGCGTCGCGACATGAACACCCGCGTGCGGCCGCGGCGCAGCGTGTCTCGCCGGAGCGAGGCGGCATTGCGCGCCAGCACGATGAGCGAGATGAGGATGTTCTCGGCGAAACGGCGGGCGCGTTCACCCAAGCCTAGGGGATTGTCCGCAGGAACGCGCTCGAACCCGTAGCGCGCGAGCAGACGCGCCATCTGCCCGTCGCGCTCCGGACCAGCGAACATCAAGGTGCAGCGCACGACGGAAATGTCGTTGAGATCGGGTCGCTCGGCGAGATAACGCGCGAGCTGCACCAACGACTGCCGGAAGCAGCCGTGCATATGCCGCGCCCAGGCGATGGATGCCCCTTCGCTCGGCATGGCCGGGACTTGCTCGTTCCACAGATGCAGGTCGACGAAGCGCTCTCCGGCATGGCCGGATGTGCCGTCCGCCAGCACGATATCGCGGTCGAGACGACCGACCCTGATACGCAAAATACAGCTCGGATCGCTGGTAAATTCGACGACGGACTGCCAGCGGCGCAAGGAGCGGTCGAAGCTAAAAATGATGCGCTCGAGCCAAGAATGCCGACGTTCGTCCGCCGGCGGCGCGACGAATTCCAATCGTCCCGGTCTGAGCATGTGATCCGCGACGGCCATCTCATCCCTATGATACAATCCATTAGTCTGCTGTGAATTCCAATCTCTCCCAAGTGTCAGGTAGCGAACAGTTCATGGCGGCGGTGATCTCGGCCAAGCCGCGGACACCGGGCCCCCCCTTGTCCACGGGCGCAAGAGCTTGCGAGCGTTCCAGCCCAAGGAGCACCGATGGAGGGACGCCGGATTCGAACTAAGCTGGCGCGAACCCCGCAGGCGCGGCGAGGTACGACGTAAAAGCCATGAGCAATGGAGGCGATGCGATGCGGACGATCCGATCGATGGCGTTGGGAGCGATCGTAGCCACCACCGCCGCGTTGTGCCAAAGCGCCGTCGCGCAGGATAAGGTCAAGGTCGGGGTCTTTCCGACCGCCTCCTCGCTTCCCTATTTCGTCGCGATCGAGCGCGGGTTTTTCAAAGAGCAGAACATCGAGCCCGAGACGATCCGGCTCATCGGCGGGCCACCGAACATCGCGGCGATGATCAGTAACCAGATCGAGGCGGCGATCGTGCTCGTGACCATCGAGGCGATGAACGCCAATCTCAAGAAGCCCGGCGTCGCCATGTATATCGGCGTGCACAGCCAGAGCAAAATTTATCAGATGGAGCAGTTCGTGGTGCGCACCGGCTACCCGGCCGGGACGCTCAAGGACCTCAAAGGTGCGCGCATCATGTCGGCGCCGGGACCCGCCAACCTGGTCGCCGCCAAGGCCGTGCTCGCCAAGGCCGGCCTCAACGAGGGCGACTACACGATCGATCAGCTCGACATGAGCCAACACGTCAACGTCATGACCAGCGGCACCTTCGATGCCGGCTATACGCTCGAGCCACAGGCTTCGACCATGCGCAAGCTGGGCGTGGCGCGCACGCTCGAGGCCGGCGTTATCGCCAAGTACATCCTCGGCGACGAGGACGGCAACGCCTTTGCGGCCGGCTGTGCAGTCACCAGTGACTTCATCAAGAGCCGTCCCGACGTCGCCCGGCGCTTCGCGGCGGTTTGGAAGAAGGGCATCGACTTCGTCAATAACAACCCGCAGGAGGCGCGCAAGTACCTCGCCAAAAATACGCTCACCCCCGAAGACGTCGTCGATACCGTGCCTATGGTGCGCTACTACATGGCGGGCGAGCTCACGGACAAGCACAAGGCAGAGTTCCAGAAATTCATCGACTTCTCGACGTCGGTCGGCACGCTGCCGGAGCGAGTCGATGTCACGAAGTTTCTGCAGGCGTATTAAGATCTATCCACCGCTCATTGCCGGGCAGAGGCGCGTCGCAGACGCGCGTGAACGCGCTTACGACCCGGCAATCCATCGTCGTCGCGAAAAGGCTTTCACGAAGAATGATGGACCCGCGGGTCAAGCCCGCGGGTGACGAAGCGGCGCACGTTATCCTCAGCCCCGTCATTGCCGGGCTTGACCCGGCAATCCATCCATCTTCGCAACAAACTTTCTACGAAGAAGATGGATGCACGGATCAAAGCCCGCGCATGACGGGTGGCGGTACCTAGCCGCGTCACCCCGCAAGATACGCCGCGCGCACGTGCGGGTTGTCGATCAGTTCGCGCCCGCTGCCCTCGAGGCCAAGCGAGCCTGACTCCAAGAGATAGGCACGATCGCACATGTTCAGCGCTGCCGAGGCGTACGCAGCCACACCCGCGGGAGGCGCAGGCGCGGATCGAGGAGGCCTACCGCGTTTTTCCGCAGCTCGAGCGCTACCACACGCGCGGCGGCCACGCGCTCTCCGGCGGCGCGGATATTGCTGACAATATCGAACGTCCGCTCGACGATGGTCGGGGCAAGGCCAAGCGAAGGCTCGTCGAAAAGGACGAGCTTGGGCCGCGACATCAGCGCGCGGCCGATCGCGAGCATCTGCTGCTCGCCGCCCGACAAGGTCCCCGCCGGCTGCCGGCGGCGCTCGGCAAGCCGGGGAAACTGCTCGAATACCCGCGCCATATCCGCCGCGATCTCGTGGCGATCGCTGCGCAGGTAGGCGCCCATTTCCAGATTTTCCAATACCGTCATTTGCGGAAAGACGTGCCGCCCCTCCGGACAGTGCGCGATGCCAAGGGAGAGAATCGTGCGGGCCGAGGCATGGGTGATGTCGTGGGCTTCGAACACGATCGTGCCTGCAATCGGGTGCAACAAGCCCGAGATCGCCTTCAAGGTCGTCGTCTTGCCGGCCCCGTTCGCGCCGATCAGAGCGACGAGCTCGCCCTTGCCGACGGTGAGCGAGACGCGCTTGAGCGCCATCACCTGGCCGTAGCAACAGACGACGTCACGCAGCTCAAGCACGCTTCTTTCCTTCCCCCAGATAGGCGCGGATGACGTCCGGATCTTTCTGGATCACCGCCGGAGAGCCTTCGGCGATGATGCGCCCGTAGTTGAGGACGACGATGCGATCCGACACCTGCATGACCATCGGCATGTCATGCTCCACCAAAAGGATGGTCACGCCCGAGGCACGAATGGTCTGCACCAATCGCATGACCTTCGCGCTCTCGCTCGCATTCATGCCCGAGACAGGCTCGTCCAGCAGCAGCATGGAGGGCTTTGCGGCAAGCGCCAGAGCCATTCCGAGCAAGCGCTGCTCGCCATAAGGAAGCGTGCCGGCCGTGTCCTGCGCTCGCCCTTCGAGCCCGACTACGCGTAAGATCTCGCGCGCCGCATTGGCAAGCTCCGCTTCCGCAACCTTCTCCCGCGGCAGCGCCAGCAGCGTGTCCCAGAGGCGCGAGCGCCCACGGCGGTGCAGGCCGATGAGCACGTTCTCGAATACGGTGTTGCAGGCAAAGATGCTCGTGCGCTGAAACGTGCGCACCAGGCCCAGCGCCGCGATGTCGTGCGGCTTGAGCCCGTTCAGCAACGTGTTGCGATAGCGAACCTCGCCCGCCGCGGGCTGGAGAAATCCGGTGAAGACATTGAAGGCCGTGGTCTTGCCAGCGCCATTGGGCCCAATGAGGCCCACAATCTCTCCGTCGAAAACTTTGAAATTGAGATCGGATAGCGCGACGAGCCCGCCGAAACGCACCGCGACGTGCGCAACCGAAAGGACGACGTCCCCCGCAGCGCCAAGTGTCGGGGTCATTGCCCTTCGCCAGGCTTGGCGCTGCCCGCCAACAGCGCGCCCGAGCGATCACGCGTGGGCCCGGACCAGTTTGCTATCGCGTGTTGCAGCGCCGGTATGATGCCCTGCGGCAGCATGAAGACAATCACGATCATCAGCGCGCCGTAGAGGATCCATTGCACCGCAGGCGCGGCAAAGGGACGAAGAATGACGGGGAGAAACCCGAAAATGACGCCTCCGACGATCGGCCCTGCGAGCGTTCCCTTGCCGCCGGTAATGACCATGATCACCATCATCACGGTGTAGATGAACAGAAAAATGTCGGGGTCGATGATTTTGAGGTAATGCGCGTAGAGGCTGCCGGCGCCCCCGGCCATCGCGGCTGACAGCACGGCCGCCAGCACGAGATAGCGCGTCACATCGATGCCCACCGACGTTGCGAGCGTCTCGTTTTCCTTGAGCGCGATCATGGCGCGGCCGATGCGC
>VAZQ01000425.1 GCA_005883115.1 Alphaproteobacteria bacterium
GTTGTTCAACGCCAACAAGAAATCCATCACCGTCAACCTCAAATCCGAGCGTGGGCTCGATCTAGTCAAGAACATGGCGAAACGCGCCGATGTCATGGTGGAGAATTTCGCGCCCGGCGCCATCGAGCGGCTGGGGCTCGGCTACGACGTGGTGCACGCCGTCAATCCGAGCATCGTCTACGCGCAGGTGAAGGGCTTCGGCACCGGCGGACCCTACGAGAACAACCTCGCCTTCGACATGATCGCGCAAGCGACCGGCGGCGTCATGAGCATTACGGGGGAGCCCGACGGGCCGCCGCTAAAGCCCGGCGCGACGCTCGGCGATACCGGGACCGGCATGTTGCTTGCCATCAGCATTTTGGCGGCCCTCTACCGGCGCCGCGACACCGGGCAAGGCGAGCGCATCGAGATCGCCATGCAGGACGCCATGCTGCAATACATCCGCGTGGCGCTATCCAACCAGGCGACCTACGGCGTGGCGGCCAAGCGCAATGGCTCCAAGGTGATCTCCGGCTTCGCGGTGCCGAGCGGCATCTATCCGTGCAAGCCGGGCGGGCCGAACGACTACCTCTATGTCTATACCAGCCGCACCAATCCAGTGCATTGGCGGCGGTTGCTTGAAGTGATCGGACGCAAGGATCTGATCGGCGATCCGCGCTTCGACACCGCAGCGGCGCGCCTTAAGCACGAGCCCGAGGTCGATGCGATGATCGCCGCCTGGACGCGCCAGCACGACAAACGCGAGGCGATGCGCGTGCTCGGCGGCGCCGGCGTTCCCGCAGGCGCCATCTTCGACACGATGGAGCTGACTGAGGACGCAGACTTCGAGCAGCGTGGCATCATGCAGACGATGGAACATCCTACCATCGGTCCATTCAAAATGCCGGGCTGGCCGGTGCGTTTCGGCGGGCGCACGCCGGAAGTCAAGCCGTCGCCGCTGATTGGACAACACACAAATGAAGTTTTGGGCGAATGGCTTAGTCTTGACGCAGACCAGATCGACCAACTCGGCAAAGACAAGATCATCTAGCTACGGCGTGTACTCATAAATTGCGGCCGCTCAGCAATCGCTGACGGATGTCCGCTTAGCCCCTGAAGGGGCGGAAGAGCGGACATGCGGGGAGGTCCGAGTGGTGCCAGGGCACGAAATCGCTGCGCGATAGCCCGCTGCGCGGGCGACCTAACCGCGAGCGCAGTTACCAGAGGAGAGAGCTTCTGTCACTAAATCAGCTGTGCCAGCGGAACTGCTGCGGCTTGCGGGCGGAGCCCTGCGAGATCACGACGTTAACGAGGGCGGGGCCGCGGAAGCTCATCGCCTCGTCGAGGGCGCCGCGCAGGTCCTTCGGGTCTTCGACAAAGAAGCCCTTGCCGCCGAAGGCCTCCATCACCCTGTCATACCGGGCGCCGTAAATCAGTGCGTTGGGCTTCATGTTGAACATCGGGCTTTCCGGGATCTCCGGCATGCCGGGGCCAATGCCGCCATTGTTCAAGACGACGATCTTGGCCGGGAAGTTGTAACGGACCAGCGTCTCCATCTCCATGCCCGAAAAGCCGATTGCCGAGTCGCCTGAGAGGTGGATGACCGGCCGGTCGGGATGCACGACGCAGGCGGCGATGGCGTGACCGAGGCCGACGCCCATCGTCCCGTAGGTGCCGGCGTTGAGGCAGGAACGGGCGCTGAAGCTCGGCAATTGGGTGAGGCCGATATCCATCGTGCCGGCGCCCTCGGCGCTGAGGATCGCGTTCTTTGGCACCCAGGCGGCGACGTCGCGCAAGGCCCGGAAATAATTGGCCGGCGCCTCGTCATCGTGGATCTGCGGCCGGATCTGCGCCGCGTTCTCATCCGCCTTCTTCGTAATCATCTGCCGCCACGGCGTGTCCTTCGGATAGAACCACTGGCGGCCGGCGAGCGCCTGGTTGAGCTGCCCGACGATTGCCTTGCCATCACCGACCAGCGCCACCTCCGTCGCCTTGTTATGGCCGATCTCCTCGGGCGCAATGTCGAGCTGGATAACCTTGACGTCCTTCGCATAGCGCGGCGGCTGGCCGAAATGAAAGATCCAGTTGAACCGCGCTCCCATCAGGAAGACGACGTCGGCGTTCTGGAGCGCCAGCGTGCGCGCCGCCGCGACCGACAGCGGATGGTCGTCCGGCATCACGCCCTTGCCCATCGGCGAACGCAGGAACGGCAGTTGGGTGCGCTCGATGAACGCGCGGACTTCGTTCTCGGCGCGCGACCATGCCATGCCCTTGCCGATGAGAACGAGCGGCCGGTCGGCCCGTTGGAGCAGATTCAGCGCCGCCTCGATGTTCTCCATCGGCGCCACCATGCGCGGCGGGTCGGGCGCGCGCTCGACCTGGACGACTTTGTCGACGTCGCATTTGCCGGTGATGATGTCGTCGGGCACGTCGAGATAGGTGGCGCCGGGGCGGCCATAGATCGCGTTCCGGGTTGCCATCTCGACATAATAGGGGATGCGCTGGACGCTCTCGATGCCGTGCGCGAATTTGCAGAACGGCGAGGCGATCAGCACCTGGCGCTCTTCCTGGAATGCGCCCATGCCGCCGCGATAGGTCTCTGAGGCGCCGCCAAACAGGATCATTGGCCAGCAATTTTGCTGGGCGTTGGCGAGGCCGGCGAGACCGTGCACCACGCCGGGGCCGGTCACGACGATGCAGGCGCCGGGGCGGCCGGTCAGATAGCCGTAGGCCTGC
>VAZQ01000426.1 GCA_005883115.1 Alphaproteobacteria bacterium
CAGCAAACGTCGGCGGCCGTATCCAAGGGCGGCCGCCGCGGCGGTCCGCCAGCGAGCGAACCCGTTCCCGTGCTCGCCGCTGCCGCGCGCGTCGCCGATGTCCCGGTCTATCTCGACGGTGTCGGCACTGCGAAAGCTCTCAACACCGTGACCGTGCGCTCGCAGGTCGACGGCAAGATCACCGAGATATTGTTTACGGAAGGGCAGGACGTCCCCAAGGGATACGTTGTAGCCAAGATCGATCCCGCCACCTATCAGGCGGCATTCGATCAGACCGTCGCGAAGAAAGCGCAGGACGAAGCCCAGCTTGCCAACGCCAAGCTCGATCTAGACCGTTATACGCGCCTCGCAGCAACCAATGCCGTCAACAAGCAGCAGCTCGACACGCAAAGGGCGCTGGTCACGCAGTTGGAAGCGCAGGTCAAGCTGGATCAGGCGGCGATGGATAACGCGCGCGCCATCCTGTCCTACACTGATATCGTCGCGCCGATCGCCGGCCGCACTGGCATCCGTCTCGTCGATGCGGGCAATCTCGTCCGCGGGGCGGAGGCCACCGGGATCGTCNNNTGACGCAGCTTCGGCCCATCTCTGTTTTTTTCAGCCTGCCGCAGCAGAACCTGCCGGAGCTCACCAAGGGGATGGCCGAAGGCCAGCTGCCGCTCGATGCCCTGACAGCGGACGGCAAGGGTGCCCTCGATAAAGGCAAGGTGACGGTCATCGACAATCAAGTCGACCAGACCACCGGCACAGTGAAGCTCAGAGCCGAATTTCCCAACAACGATCTTCAGCTTTGGCCAGGGCAGTTCGTCAACGTTCGCGTGCTGATCGATACGCTGCGGCAGGTGGTCGTGGTGCCGACCGCCGCCATCCAGCGTGGCCCGAACGGGACATTCGTCTATGTGCTCAAGGAGGGCGACGCCGTCAGCGTGCGGCCAGTGACGCTGACGCAGCAGGACGACACACGCGCGGTAGTCGCGAGCGGTCTGCAACCGGGCGAACAGGTGGTCACGACCGGCTTTGCTCGCCTGACTGAGGGAACGCAGGTGGCGGCCTCGAGTGCGGAAGATGCCGGACAGCTCACGCCGGCAGGAGGGCCGCGTCCCGATGGAACCCGTGGCACACGCGGAGGGGAGAGAGCGAAAGGGAGTCCAAGCGCGGGCCTGCCGCGGAACGCCAATCCATGAGCGTGTCCTCGCCGTTCATCCACCGGCCGATTGCGACCTCGCTGCTCGGGGTTGCCGTCATGCTCGGTGGGCTGCTCGGCTATCTATGGTTGCCGGTCTCCTCGCTTCCGCAAGTCGACTTCCCCACCATTCAGGTCACGACCCAGCTGCCGGGCGGGAGCCCCAACGTGATGGCTTCGCTCGTGACAGCGCCGCTCGAGCGCAATTTCGGGCAGATTCCCTCACTCCAGCTGCTGACATCCTCGAGCTCGTTCGGCGTCAGCCAGATCACTCTGCAATTCGAGCTCAGCCGCGACATCGACGCGGCCGCGCAAGACGTGCAAGCGGCAATCAACGCTTCGGCCGCTACGCTGCCGAGAAACCTGCCTTATCCGCCGGTCTATTCCAAAGTGAACCCCGCCGATGCGCCGATGGTGACGCTGGCGATCACGTCCGACACGATGTCGCTACGCGCGCTCAGCGATATCGCCGACACTCTGCTGGCGCAGCGGCTAAGCGAAATTTCTGGTGTGGGACGCGTCACCGTGCAGGGCAATATCCGCCCCGCTATCCGCATCCAGGCCGATCTCTCTCGTCTCACCAACTACGGTATCTCGCTCGAGGATCTGCGCAATGTGATCATCGCGGCGAACGTCGCCGGCGCCAAAGGCGCGCTCGACGGCGCGCACCAGTCCTACACCATCGCTGCCAACGACCAGCTCGCTGCGGCTGATGCCTACCGCAATATCATTGTGACCTACCGCAACACTGCTCCTGTCTTGCTCCGTGATGTGGCCGACGTCATCGACGGACTCGAGAACAGCAGGGTCGGCGGCTTTTACCAAGGTATGCCGGCTGTCGTGGTCGATATCCAGCGTCAGCCCGGCGCCAATGTCATCGAGACGGTGCAGCGCATCAAAAACGAGCTGCCGAAACTGCAGCGCGCGATGCCGGTCGGCGCGACGCTCACGATCGTGCACGATGCCACCGCCAGCATCCGCGCGTCGGTCCGCGACGTGCAATTCACGCTTATCCTGAGCGTGGCGCTGGTCATTACCGTCGTGCTCATTTTCCTGCGCACCGTGCGCGCCACCATCATCGCCGGCGTCGCGCTGCCCCTGTCGATTATCGCGACCTTCGGCATCATGTGGTTCTGCGGCTTTTCGCTCGATAATCTTTCGCTCATGGCGCTGACGATCGGCACCGGCTTCGTGATCGATGATGCCATCGTCATGATCGAGAACATCGTGCGCCACATGGAAAATGGCGAGAACGCGTTCTCGGCCGCGCTGCGCGGCGCAAGCGAAATTGGCTTCACCGTGATTTCGCTCACGGTCTCGCTGATTGCGGTCTTTATACCGCTCCTGTTCATGACCGGACTGGTCGGCCGCATGTTCCGCGAGTTCGCACTCACGCTGACCATCGCCGTGGTGACATCTGCGGTGGTTTCGCTGACCTTGACGCCCATGATGTGCAGCCGCTTGCTGCGGCATCAGCCAGCGGGCGCTGTGCGCGGTGGCATCACGCGGATATTTCATCGCGCGGTCGACGGATCGGTGGAGCTCTATCGGCGAACCCTCGAGTGGGTGCTGCGCCACGAGACGCTCACGCTGCTGGTGACGGGCGCCACGCTCATCGCAACGATCTGGCTTTACATCATCATTCCCAAAGGATTTTTGCCGCTGCAGGACACCGGACTCATTTTCGCTGTCATGGAAGGCGGACAGGACATCTCGTTCACCGAGATGAAGCGGTTGCAGGCGACTGTGGAGAACGCAATCCGCAAGGATCCTGATGTGACCGGAGTGGTGTCCGTGATCGGCGTCACGCCGATCAATGCCACACCCAATGCCGGTCGCCTCGCCATCACGCTGCGCTCGCGCGAGGAACGGCCGACGTTGGTGACGGGGATCATCGAACGGCTGCAGCGGGCGGTCGCGGCGGTTCCCGGCGTCGTGGTTTATTTTCGGCCAGTGCAGGATATCCAAATCTCGACTCGCCTGAGCCGCGGACAATATCAATACACGCTGACGGGCACCGACGCTAAGGAATTGGACGACTGGGCTGCACGTCTCACGCAGCAACTGCAGAAATCCGACGTGCTGCGCGATGTCGCGTCGGAAGCGCAGGACTACGGGCTCGGCCTGGATATTCAGGTCGATCGCGAAGTGGCCGGCCGGCTCGGCGTTTCCATGCAGACCGTGATCGACACGTTGAGCGACGCTTTCGGCCAGCGGCAAATTTCGACCATCTACGGACAAGCCAACCAGTACCGCGTGGTCCTCGAGGCGAAGCCGGAATACCAGAACGATCCGACCTCGCTCTCGAAGCTCTATGTCCCTGCCTCCGGCGTTCAGGCGGTGGCCCAGCCCACCTCGTTGACCTCGGCCTCGCCCACCGTCATTCCGACCGTATCGGGTGCCGCGATGGTGCCGCTGAGCGCTATCGGTCGTTATCAGCACACTACTGCCCCTTTGGTCGTCGCTCACCAGGAGCAGTTCCCGGCGGTCACGATCAGCTTCAACCTCGCCCCGGGCGCGGCGCTCAGCGACGCGGTGAGCACGGTCTCGCAGGCCGAGCATGAGATTGGCATGCCGACCTCCGTGACGGGCAGCTATTCCGGCGACGCGGCCGAATTCGGCAAATCGCTGGCCGGCGAGCCTTGGCTCATTCTTGCGGCCGCAGTCACGATCTACATCGTGCTCGGCGTGCTCTACGAAAGCTTCATTCACCCGCTCACCATCTTGTCCACATTGCCCTCAGCTGGTGTGGGCGCCTTGCTCGCGCTGATGCTCTACAAGCAGGACCTCTCGGTCGTCGCTCTCATCGGCATTGTGCTGCTGATGGGTATCGTGAAGAAGAACGCGATCA
>VAZQ01000427.1 GCA_005883115.1 Alphaproteobacteria bacterium
TGAATTTCCTGGGGCTTGGCGGCGCCACCGAGATGATCTTCAAGATCGCGCGCTGGCCGGCCTTGCTCGTCGTGGTGGCGTGGGCGCTCGCGTTGATCTACCGCTATGGACCGAGCCGCGAAAAGCCTCGATGGCGCTGGATCAGCTGGGGCAGCGCGCTTGCCGCAGTCTGTTGGATCGGCGTTTCCATTCTATTTTCTTGGTACGCGGAAAACTTCGGCAGCTACAACAAGACCTATGGCTCGCTCGGCGCCATCATCGCGTTCATGTTCTGGATCTGGCTGTCGATCATCGTCGTGTTGATCGGCGGTGAGATCAACGCCGAAACGGAGCATCAAACCGTCCGCGATACTACGACGGGAAGGCCGAAGCCCATGGGCGCGCGCGGCGCGACCATGGCCGACACGGTCGGAGCAAAGCAGGACTGAGCGCGCTCACGGGCGGGCACAAGCTCGCATCGTGTCAGCGCTCGCGATGTATGATCGTGGAACGGAGACTTGCTCTCCGTCCTGCTTCTCAAGAACCTAAACGGCCAGTGTTTCCGTCGGGCGTCGGGCACTCAATTGTTGCGCCTCCCTTTCCTCGGCGTTCTTGAGATAATTGTGGGCTTGTACGAGGAGGAGCCTGGCACGTTGCCGATCGCTGATCGCGTGTGCCTTTTCTAAACAGTCTTCCGCCTTCCTCCGCCACAAATCGACCCTTCCCATCAGCCAATCCCCCGTTGCTCGTATGGCTGGGCTATTGGAGCCGGCAATCATGGCAAAATGTCGGAATTGACCGGGTGGGCTCGTCGATCTCGATCCGTAGAGCGGCTGTCCGACGGGTATGCGACTCATCTGCAGGCGATCCGGCGTACATAATATCGCCGCGGTCGTTCGTATAAGAAGCCTCGGTGGTGGTAGTGGGAGGTAAGCATGGGTGGCAAATACTCGGCGGAATGGTGGGAAAAAATTGCGGATATGAACCGTGAAATGGGGGCGCGGCAGAGCCCTTCACAAGTCGTGGACGATCTCATCCAGGCCACGGCCACTGGCAAGGCGGCTGCGAGGTCGCACACGCGCGGGGCCGCGTTCGCCAACGCTGAAATGAGCCCGTCACAGGTCTTGCACGCGGAGTGATGGAGCCCCGCGGGGAAGCAGCGGGCGCTCTAAGCGCCTAGGCAGGATAGCTTCGACCTGCCGACCGCATGATGTCCGCCGTTGCGCTCAGAGCTGGCTGGTTTTTCAGGTCCTCCAACGCCACTGGCAGGCGCCGGCGCCAATTGGGATGTTCATGGGTCGTCCCGGGCAAATTAACCTGATCGGCGAGGCCCAGGATGTCCTCCATCGAAATAACCAGTAACCGCGATCGCGTATCCGCCAGATAACGCGCCACCGACGTGAAATCTGCGCTTTCGAGGCCGTGCTGCTGCAAGGCGCGCCGCAATGCTTCCAGGGCACTGTGACGCTGCTCACCTGTTTCCCCAGCATCCATCCCGAGCGCCTGTTTGATGGCGAGATCATGGTGATCCCGCCAACCCGCGAAAGTTGCCACGTCATGGGTTCCGAAGGAGACCAGCGCGTTCTCTCGATAGCTTTCGGCCGGCAAAAAAGCGCCGCTGGCCGAGCGCTCGAAGAGCATCACCTGATACGTCCAGATGCCCCATTCCGCTAAGGCCTCGCGGAAATTTTCGGGAACGGTGCCGAGGTCTTCGCCCGCCACTATGCACTTGTATTCCATGCTGGATAAGGCAGTGACGGCCAACATCGCCTCGAACGGAAAACGGACGTAAGCCCCTTGGCTCGCTTGCACGCCGTGGGGAATGAGGTAGAGACGCTTCAACCCCAGGACGTGATCGAGCCGGATCGCCCCCGCGTAGCGCATAGATGCCCTCAGCATGCGGCGAAACGCTTCGAACTGCCGCTCTTCGAGACCCGCAGGATTGAAGCCAGACAACCCCCAGTTCTGTCCCGCAGTGTTGAGCGCATCCGGCGGCGCGCCCACGGCCATTCCCGACAACACCGCATCCTGATCGCACCAGGCATCGAAGCCGTCCGTGCGAACGCCGACGGCGATATCGAGATAGAGCCCGAGCGGCAGCTTCCGTTCCTGGGCTTTCGCACGACAGCGGTCGAGTTGATCGTGGGCCAGCCATTGGACGAACTCAAAGAGCCCGATCGCTTCTGCCTCGGTGTGACCGATCTGAGCGAGGCTTTCGTCTTCTGCTCTTCGCCACGCGGGCGGCCATTCCCACCAGGGGTGGCCGAATTTCCGCCGCAGCCATTCAAAACATGCAAAGCGGGCAAGCGTCGATCCGCCCCCATCGCGAAAGCGAGCAAAGGCGTGCTGCCTTTCTTTGGTGCCCTGCCGGAGAAACGTTTCGTATGCGAGCTCGAGCGCCCGCGTCTTCGCGTTTGCGACGCCCTCGTAATCAACGGTGGTTTGCCCACGCAGCCGGTCGATCTCATCTTGCAGCCCGGCCGCCTTGAGGCCGGGAAATTCCGGAACCGCCTCCACATCGATGTAGAGGGGATTGAGAAAGAGTCGGCTGTTCGGTGCGTAGGGACTGGCATCGGCTGCCCGGTCGTCGAATAGCGCGTGCAGCGGGTTGAGCCCGATTCCCGCGGCGCCGAGATCGGCAGCAAGGTCGACGAGGGCGGCGAGATCGGTAAAGTCGCCGTGTCCCCAATTCCGTAGGGACCTGACTCCGTAAAGTTGCACCGCGAGTGCCCACATCCGCGCCGGCGCAGTTTGTCCGCCCTGATAC